>CALCBC010000013.1 GCA_937898525.1 uncultured Sphingomonadales bacterium | reverse complement strand
AGCACCAGACTACGAATCTGGGGGTCAGAGGTTCGAATCCTTTCGGGCGCGCCATCCTTTCCCAGTTCGATTTCGTGAACCCGTCCGGGTTGCTGCCGGAGATGCCGAGGTTGGCTCGGGCGGCTTCGATCGGCGGGATCGCCGCTGGCGCGCGAGTCCTTCGGCGCGCTCTTGACTGAAATGGCGCAATTATCCGCCTCGCGGGGGGCTCGGGGCCCAACGCGCTTGCCTCCCGCACGCGGCCTGCACATGCTGGGCGAAAACCCCTGGGAGCCGTCGAGATGCCTCGGATCGTCCTGTTTTTTGCCACGTTGTTCCTTGCCCTGACGATGCCTGCCGCGGCGCAGGCCCCGTCACAGCGGCAGGTCGACGAAGTCGCGCGGGACGTGGCCCGGCTGGAATCGCTGCGAGCGGTGAAGACGCTGCAGCGGACTTATGCGCAATACGCGCAGTTCGGCCTGTGGACCGACATGGCCGACCTCTTCGCGAGCAACGGCAGGGTCGTCTGGGGGAACGAGACGGTCGAAGGCCGCGATGCCATCGCTGCCTGGCTCGCCGCGCGCAGCGGGCCGGCATCCGAGCCCGGAGCGCTGAACACCGAGCTGATCGACGATCCGCTGGTCAACCTTTCCGTCGACGGGCTTTCGGCCAAGGGCCGCTGGCGCGCGCTTTCGTTCCGCGGCGACGGCAAGGGGCGGGCGTGGATGGAAGGCGGACTCTACGAGAACGAGTACGTCCTCGAGGACGGCCGCTGGAAGATCGCCGTCCTGAACTACTTCCCGCAATACGAGGGAAGCTACGAGACCGGGTGGAGCAACGTCGGCCAGCAGGACCTGCCGATCGTACCCTACCACTTCACGGTCGACGAGACAGGCATTCCGATCCCGAAGCCCGAGGGGCCGCCACCGCCGAGCGGGGCGACCGTCCAGGAACTGGCCGACCGGGCGGCGGCGCTCAACGACGAGGACGACGTCCGCAACCTTCAGCACGCCTACGGCTATTATGTCGACCGGCGGATGTGGGACGACGTCGTCGACCTGTTCACCGACGACGGGGTGATCGAGATCGGCGGCCAGGTCTATCGCGGCAAGAGCGGCGTGCGGCAGGCGATGGAGCTGATGGGCCCCGAGGGGCTCACCGACGGCATCATGAACGACCACCTGCCGTTCGACACGATCGTCGAGGTCATGCCGGGCGGTCTCGAGGCGTTCGCGCGCGGGACCGAGCTGGCGATGATCGGCGACGCCAACGCGGGGACGGCGCGCTGGAAGGTGAGCGTGTTCCGCAATCGCTTCATCCGCGAAAACGGGCTGTGGAAGATCCGCGAGATGCGGATCACCCCGGTGATGGACGTCGATTACGCGAAAGGCTGGGGCGAGGGCGCCCTCGATACCGGCAAGCCGCCGATGCCGGCAATGCTCGGCCCGAATCCGGTGACCGGTCGGCCGGTCACCGTGGCAGGGTTCGCGGTTACAGCCGAGGAGCCGCTGACGGGTGTGGCACCGCAGGGCTCGCGGCCGACGACGACAGACCTCGCCGAAGTGCGCCGGCGGCTGCTGCGCTCCGAGGCGTGGGACGGCACCGAGAACGTCTCCTCCGCCTACGGGCACTGCCTCGACGACTTCCAGTGGCCGTGCATGTCGGGCATCTTCGCGAAGCAGGGCAACAAGCAGTCGCCGTTCGCTGGCTACTATTTCGGCCGCGACCGGATAGCCGGCGCCGCCACCGCAATGTACGGCGAGACGCCCGATCCCTCGACCGTGATGCGCCAGCGCGTCGCGATCCACTGGCGGATCGCGCCGGTGATCCACGTCTCCCACGACGGGCGCTCGGCGCTGCTGCGGACCTACCTGTTCCATCCGAACACCGGCAAATACGACGCGTCGTCGGGGGAGCCGAACCGCGTAGGCACGATCCAGACCGGGATGTACCCGAACGACCAGGTCGTGCTCGAGGACAGCATCTGGCGGCTGTGGACGCTGACGATCGACGAGCCGTACATGATGATGCCGAACTGGCAGGGCGGCTGGTCGGCAGCCAAGCCTCCGCCGCCCGGTGGCGGGATGCGCGCCAGCCCGCTGTTGCAGCGCTATCCGCCCGACCTGCTGCTGACCGACCTCGGCAAGCGGGAAGAGGGCTTCGCCGGTGGGACCGGGACCAAGATCGACTGGCCGGGAATCCTGCCGATGTGGTTCCACTACCGGAACCCGGTGAGCGGGCGCGAGCCCGAGCTCTACTGGCCCGATTGCGTGCCGTGCGAGGTCCGTCCAGAAGTGCGGCTCACGAGCAACGGTTACCAGATGCCTCCGACGGGGCCCGCCGTCGACGGTATCGAGCTGACCTTGCCGAAGCCGGAGGATCTCGATGCCGTCGACGAGTAGCCTGGCCGTCCGCCTTGTCCTGGCGGCGCTGGCGCTGCTGGCTTTCCACGCGACCCCGGCGCGCGCGGCCGAATGCGACAGGGCCTGCCTGGCGGGCCTGATGACGCAGTACATCGACGCGCTTGTCGCGCACGATCCGTCGCGACTGCCGCTCGCCGAAACCGTGCGCTTCACCGAGGATTCGCGCGTGCTCCCGCTCGGTGAGGGGGTGTGGAAGACAGTCACCGCAAAGGGCGATTTCCGGCACGACTATCTCGACGTCCGCAAGCAGGTCGCGGCCGCCCACGTCAAGCTGTTCGAGAACGAGATCCCGGTGCTCTATTCCGTCCTGCTCCACGTCGATGACGGGCGTATTGCCGGGATCGAGAGCCTGGTTCAGCGGATCACCCCGGATTCGCGCTTCCAGCCGACCGAGCTCGGCCGCCCGATCCGCGGGATGAACGACCCGGTGCCAGCCGATCAGGTGCAGTCGCGCGAATCGCTGATCGCCACTGCGCTGACTTACGCTGAGGGTTTGCGGCGTGGAAACTTTACCGACGCCGGCACGCCGTTCGCTCCCGAAACATACCGGGTCGAGAACGGCGTGATCACGGCCGGTGAAGGGTGCGGCATGGCGGATTGCGGCCTGTACAGCCAACGGATCATGGTTCACCCGAGCCTGCTCGCGAGCGTCGCCGCGGTGGACGAGGAAGCCGGCATCGTGTTGCTGTGGATGAACTTCGGCTTCACCGATTCCTACGGCCCCGGCAAGGCGCTCGTGACTTACGAGGCGTTCAAGATCTGGGGCGGGCAGATCCACGCGATCAACGCATTCTTCGCCACCTTGCCCATATCCACGCCGCGTGCCTGGCCGTCAGCCGACCCGCTGCCGCGGCCCTGATCAAGAGACCCACGATGGACACTTCGGACACGTTGTTTTCGCTTGCCGGCAAGACCGCTCTCGTCACGGGCGGCGGCCGTGGCATCGGCGCGATGATCGCCGGTGGCCTGGTGAAGCGTGGGGTGAGGACTTACGTGACCGGGCGCGACGCGGGGGCGATCGCGGCGTTCGCAGAGGAGCTCGCCTCTGGCGGCGGGGAGTGCATCGGTCTCGCCGCCGAGCTGGGCGACGAGGACGGCCCGGCCCGGCTGGCGGCACAGGTCGCAGAGCGCGAGTCGTCGCTGCACATCCTCGTCAACAACGCCGGGGCGAATGCGACCGGCAGTCTTGCCGAGATGACGGTCGCCGACTGGGACCTGGTGATGAACGTCAACGTGCGCGCGGCATTCTTCCTGACGCGCGAGCTGCTGCCGCAACTGCGCGCAGCGGCGAGCGAGGACGACCCGGCACGGGTCATCAACGTCGGCTCGATCGGTGGGCTGCACATCCCGAACTGGGAAGCGCACGCCTACAACACCTCGAAGGCGGCGATCCATCACCTGACGCGCTCGCTGTGCAAGGCGCTCGGCAAGGACCGGATCACGGTCAACGCGATCGCCCCCGGGCCCTTCCCCTCGGCCATGACAGACACGAGTTCCGAGGCGGTGAAGAAGAGCGTCGCCACCTACATCCCGCTCGGCCGGCCGGGCCGTGCGGACGACGCCGAGGGCGCGGTCGTGTTCCTCGCCTCGCGCGCCGGGGCCTACGTCAACGGCACGACGATCCCGCTCGACGGCGGCTACATCGCTGCGCTGTGAGCCGAGTCAGGGCCGGCTCGCTTCGGGATCCGCCGTTCCCTCGATGATGAACAGGCGGCTGTCGGCCGACCGGTGCCGCAGCGGGGCGATGTCGGTGTACTCCTTCGAGTACTCGAAGGTCCTCGCCTGCTCGAGGCTGGCGAACTCGATGATCATCACCCGCTGCGCCGGCGGCCGACCCTCCACGGCGATCGTGGTTCCTCCGCGAGTCAGGAACCTGCCGCCGTACTTCTGGATGACCGGGAACGCCGCCGCGACGTATTCGCGGTAGGCTTCCGGGTCTTTCACGTCGATTTCCGCCACGACGTAGGCCTTGGGTGGCGGCGGGCTGCCGGCGGGGAGGGTGCTCGCCGCGCAGGCCCCCAGCGCAAGCCCGGCGATGAGGGGCCGGATCGATCTTCCGCGCATCGGTGTCTCTCCCCTTTGCCGGCTCACCACGGGGCACCGGCTCGGCGTCTGTACGCGCCCGATCCGATCATGTGCGCCGGCGGCGGCGTGTCCGGCGGGTCGTGGCTCAGCTCGGCCGATATCCGCCTCGCAAGCTCCTGCAGTCCGGCGAGGTAGCGGTCGACTGCCTGCGACACGGTCATCGCCGCGGTGATCCAGGTGCAGCCGAGCGTCGCGACCAGCCGTTCGCCGTCGAACACCGGCACGGCGATCGTCGAGGACTGCGGATCGGACAGAGGGTTGCGGAGGGCGTAACCGCGGCGGCGCGTCAGCTCGATCATTTCGGCGACGGCCTCGTCGTCCATCGGCTCGCCTTCCGCCCGCCCACGCAGGATCGACAGCAGAATTTCCTGTTCGTGTCGCGCACTGAACGCGAGGTAGGCCCGGCCCATGGCGTGGGACAGCAGCGATAGCCGCCGGCCGAGCGCTGAATGCTCGAGCGACAGGGTGGTGAAGCGGATCGTGCAGGCGCGCACGACCACCGCGTCCAGCTCGAACAGCCCGAGCGAGAGCGGCCAGCCTTCGCTCCGGGTGAACCCGGTCATCAGGTCCTGGGCCACTTCGACGATGCGCGGTTCGTGGTGGAAGCCGCTGGAGAGCGACTTGACGCGGCCGAGGAGCTGGTAGGCGCCGTAGATCGAGGACTGCGTGGCTAGCCCTTTGGCCTCGAGCGTTCGCAGCAGGCGCACGAGCGAAGGCTTGGGCACGCCGGTATCGCGGTGAAGGTCGTGGAGCGTCGAGAACGGGCGCCTGTTGAGCGCCTCCAGCACGTCGATCGCTCGCTCGACCGAGCGGATGGATTCAACCTTCTCGTGGCGGCCCGTGCAGGTCACTGGCGATCCCCGAATGCCGCGGGGTTGGTGCGGCGTTCAGGACGAAGCTTACGCCGGTTTCCGCCTGTCGGAATGCTCCAGACGGCGCATTGATATGACCCAACCGGAGCGCTTTCGGCCTCTTCGGAGCGTCTCGAATGGCCAGGTTTCCGCCCTGCGAAAAACTCGGAAATCCGTCTTTCGACGGAGTTTGAGCCTTCATAGGTAGCGCCTCCGCAAGAATATGAAGGTGCGGGAGAGACCATGCCGGCGGAAGCCGCCCAGGCGATCGAAGACGCGGCGCTGAGGGAACGCGTGGACGCGCTCCTGGTCGGCGCGATCGACATGCACTGCCACAGCGGCCCCTCGGTGATGCCGCGGATGATCGACCACATCGAGGCGCTCAAGGAGGCCTCTGCGGCGGGGATGAAGGCCCTGCTGTTCAAGGACCACTTCTACTCGGCGACGCCGGTCACCGAGCTGCTGACGTCCCATTTCGGCCATCTCGAGGTAACCCTGCTGTCCGGCGTGCCGCTCAACGACACGGCGGGCGGTCTCAATCCCTACGCGGTCGACCACGGGCTCAAGCTCGGCGCCCGGCTGGTATGGATGCCGACGTTCTCGGCCGCCAACCACATCAGGCACAACCGGCACGGCCACCTGCTGCCGACCAAGGTGCCGATGCGGCGGCCGAAGATGCTGACCGTGGTCGACGAGGACGGCCGCATCAAGGACGAGGTCAAGGAGATCCTCGACCAGATTGCCGAGTTCGATGCGGTGCTCTCGGCGGGCCACCTCCACATCTCGGAGATCTGGCCGCTGTTCGAGGAAGCCGAAAAACGCGGCGTGCGGCGCCGGCTGGTACAGCACCCGACCTACACGATCGGCGCGACTTACGCCGATATCCGCGAGCTGACCGAGAGCGGCGCCTACGTCGAGCACTCGCTGTGCATGTTCATCCCGGAATCCCGATTCCAGTACTACCCGAGCGAAGAACTCAAGGCGGTCATCGAGGCCGGCGGGACCGAGCGCACGATCCTCGGTTCCGATCTCGGCCAGATCAACAATCCCACTCCGGTGAGCGGCTTTCGGGCCGTCATCCGCCTCTGCATCGAGCTCGGTTTCGACGATCCGACAATCCGGCGGCTGGTCGGCGGCAACGCCGCAGAGCTGATCGGATTGCAGCCATGAACGGCCGGTGGCGCTTCGCGTGGCGAGCCCGCACGCCCGTCATTTGAGGGAGGATGAAAACGATGAAGACGGTATTGCTGGCCTCCGCATCCCTGGCATGCCTCGCCTGGGGAGCGGCGGCGTCCGCGCAGGAGACCTCGGAAGAAGGGACACGCAGCGACGACATCGTCGTCACGGCTACCCGACAGGCAACCAACCTCCAGGACACGCCGATCGCGATCACCGCGATTACGGCCCAGGGGCTCGAGGATCGCGGGCTGGATTCGGTCGCCGACCTGACCGCGGTCGTGCCGAACGCCGAATTCCGCCGAACGCACGGCGCGTTCGGGCCCGGCGTCTCCTCGAGCATCCGCGGGATCGGCGCAGCCGACACCAACATCGGCAACGACCCCGTGGTCGCGTTCTACGTCGACGACATCTATTACCCGACGTTGCTCGGCTCGAACTTCGACCTGCTCGACATCGATCACGTCGAGGTGCTGCGCGGCCCGCAGGGGACGCTGTTCGGCCGCAACACGCTCGCCGGCGCGGTCAACATCGTTTCGCGCAAGCCGTCGTTCAGCGAGACCTCGGGCTACGTCGAGGGCACCGTCGGCAGCTACAACCGCACCGACGTGCGGGCCGGCTTCAACCTGCCGCTCGGCGACAATCTCGCGCTGATGGCCTCGGGCGCATTCAAGAAGCGCACCGGCTACCAGAAGGTCCTCGACTTCGTCTGCGAGATGAACCGGCGCGGCACGCCCGAACTGGCGGGTGACCTCCCGCCCTCGGACCTCGCCAATCAGAGCAATCCGAAGTTCAGTCCCGACGAATGCGTCATCGGCCACTACGGCGGCGAGGACGTGAAGGCCGTGCGGGGAAGTCTCGCCTGGGAGCCGACCAGCGGCGTCAACCTGACGATTACCGCCGATTACGTCCGGGATGAATCGGAAAACCCGGCCGATACCACGCTTTCCATCAACCCGGTGCTGAACACGCCCAACGAAAACCGGCAGTTCCAGTTCTACGGCGTGGAATACGACAGCCGGTTCATCACCGGCGATCCGTACTCGACCTACGAGACCTACCGCGACCCGATCGGCGCGGGCATGATCATTCCGGGGCACACCTACTACAACGGCCGGTCGACGCATGGCGGTCACGCGCTGCCACCCTTCGCCGACACGACGATGTGGGGCCTCTCGGGCAAGCTCGTGGTCGACCTCACCGACCAGATCGATCTGACCACGATCGTCGGCTACCGCTCACTCGTCGAGCGGCACGTCTATCAGAAGGACGGAACGCCGCTGCAGACGGAGATGACCACCAACGACGTCTCCAACAAGTACTTGAGCGGCGAGGTGCGCCTGTCGGGCCGGATGGAGTGGATCGACTGGATCGTCGGCGCCTTCTACTTCGAGGCCGACGGCATCCAGCACGCGGTGGTCGATCAGCCGCGCACCGGGCTGATCCGCTATCTGAATAACACCTTCGATCCGGTGAGCAAGGCGGTCTACGCCAACGCGACAGTTCGGCCCTTCGGCGAGCGGCTCAGCTTCACCGCGGGCTTGCGCTATTCGGACGAGAAGAAGGTGGTCTCGCTCTCGAACCTCGTCGAGGATACGCCCAACCCGACGGACATCGAGTTCGACGTCACGCCGGAAGCCGAAGTGCTGAGTTGGAAGGTCGGGGTCAACTTCGAGGCGACGCCGGACATCCTGCTCTATGCTTCCGCCGCAACGGGCTATACGCTGCCCGGCTTCAACCCGCGCCCGCAGCAGCCGACGCAGATCGCGCAGTTCGACGGCAACGAGAACATTGCCTATGAGCTCGGCGCCAAGCTCGACCTGTTCGACCGCCGCCTGCGGCTCAATATCGCCGGGTTCTACACCGACTTCAGCAAGCGTCCGCTGGCGATCGGCGGGCAGGAGATCCTGCTCGACGCGCAAGGCAATCCCACGCCGGGCAACCAGGTTCTCGTGCCCCTGCCGGACGGCCCGGAGGGTTCGACCACCTGCCGCCCGCGCACGCCCCAGGAGATCGCCGACAACGTTCCGGGCTTCTCCTGCATCATCCGCAACTTCTACAAGAACACTCCCGCGGAGATCCTGGGCTTCGAGGCGGAGGCCACCGCAGAGCCGATCGATGGGCTGCTGTTCAACGCCGCCGTCGGCTACCACGACTTCAGCTCGCCCGACGTCGACAACCGGGCGGTCAACCCGCGCCAGGCAGAGCCGTTCTGGACCGCCAACGCCGGCGTCCAGTACACGATCGAGGGGATGCCGCTCGACGGCACGCTCACGCCGCGAGTCGACTGGAGCTACCAGGGTAGCCGCGCCCCGAGCACGGTGACGACCGCGTGGAACCAGCCGGGCTATTCGCTGGTCAACGCCCGCCTCACCTACGACGTGCCCGACCTCGGGTTCTCGGCAGCGCTCGGCGTGACCAATCTGTTCGAGAAGCTGTACTACGACAACTTCTTCATCCTCCAGGACTTCGGGCAATCGAACGTGCAGGGCCAGCCCGGCGCGCCGCGCCAGTGGTACCTGCAGCTCGAGAAACGCTTCTGAGGGGCCTGGAACGGGCAGGGCGCGGCCTCCCACGCGCCCTGCCCGGCTTTGCCAAGAGTGTGTGGGGCTAGTTCGCTTCGCCGGCGTCGCGCAGGGCCTGCGCGTGGCGGCGGGCGTTGTCGACGTAGTGCTGCGTCTGTGCGTCCATGCCGGTCCGCTCGGCCGGGGTGAGGTCGCGCAGGAATGCGGCCGGGCGACCGGCCCAGATCTGGCCCGCGGGGATGCGTTTCCACGGCGTCAGCATAGCTCCGGCGGCCAGCATCGCTGCGCTTTCGAGCCGGCAGCCATCCATCACGATCGAGCCCATCCCGACGAAGGCCCGATCCTCCAGCACGCAGCCGTGGAGGATCGCCATGTGTCCGACGAGCACGTCCTCGCCGATCAGCGTAGGCAGGCCCTCGGTATCCGGTCTCGGGCCCTCGACGTGGACCACCGTGCCGTCCTGCAGGTTGGAGCGGGCGCCCACGACAATCCGGTTGATGTCGCCGCGCAGGACGCAGTTGTACCAGATGCTCGCGTCGGGGCCGATCTCGACGTCGCCGATGATGCGCGAGCCGGGGGCGATGAAGGCACTGTCGTGGATGCGGGGCGTTTTGCCGCCGAACGGCAGGATCGTCGCGTCGCGCATCAGCGGGGCTGGGCGGCCGGCCGGCCGGCCGCGGCGCCGGTGTTCTCGATCGCCGAGTCCAGCCGATAGATGCGCGCCGCGTTGTCGTGGAGGAACTTCCTGGTTTCCTCGGGCGTGAGGAGCCCTGCCGCCTCGCGGGCCATGGCAACCTTGGTGGCGTAATCCCACAGCATGCTCTGGCCGACGTCCGATCCCCAGACCAGCCGGTCCGGGCCGAACACGTCGACCATCCGTCGGATCAGCCCTTCGGAGGCGACCTTCGCCTTGACCAGCCGCTCCATGTTGATCTCGGTGATCTTGAAGTTGACGTTCGGCACATCGGCGAAGATCGCGATCGTGTCGCTGATGCCGTAGTCCGGCGGCGGTGGCATCGTCACGGTCTCGCCCGCCTGTTCGCGCAATGCGACCTCGTACTGCGACATGCCGTAGGGCATCGCACCGTGGTCGAGCACGACAGGCAGGTCGGGGAACTTCTGCGCGAGCAGCTTGATCAGCGGCAACACGTAAGACAGCTGGTTGTCGAACACGATCAGGGTCAGCGGCGTGCCAAGCTCAGCGCAGGCTTCCCAGACCTTCATCGCCGTCGGCGAACTCATCCAACTCGTGTCGAGGATCCACGGCCGGCTGTTGGCCATGCGGAAGCCGGCGACGCCGTCTTCGCGCACCATCCGGCGATAGGTTTCCGGCGTCGCGGGATCCTGCGTGTCGAGGATCACGATCGGGTGGAACCGGTCGGGGTAGCGGCGCGCGGAATCGAGGATATAGCTGTTGTCGTAGCCGTAGATGTGGCCCCGCTGGACGAGGCAGGCATGATCGACGCCGTGCGCGTCCATCAACGCCAGCAGGTCTTCGGCGGTGACGGTGAAGGCGGGCCGTTCGGGGACCGGCAGGTCTGGCGTGAACGGGCGCGGTCGATAGGTTTCCCAATCGTCGGAAATCAGATGGGCATGCGTATCGAGAAGTTTGACCGACATGCCTGCAGAAGTCCTCCCGATCCCGGGCCGGCCGGTCATTCCCCGGTACTCACGGCGCTCCCTTCGCTTATGGCGCGACACTCGTTGGTCACTTGCCTGCCGGGGCGGGATAATTTGCCTTCGGGAAATCCGGGCGAGCCGCGCCCGGGCACCGCGACGCGCGGCCGGAACGCAGCGGCTCCGGCCAGCGCGTGGGCGCTACTTTCAAGGGCTTGAGGGCTGCGTCAGGCCGCCTTGGCCAGGTGGAGCCGCCGGTATTCGCGCGGCGCCATGCCGAACTTCTCGTGGAACGTCCGCGTGAAGTGGGCGGCGCTGTTGAAACCCCACGAGAAGGCGATCTCGGTGAGGGTATGTGCGGCCCAGGCCGGGTTGGCCATCTGCCGCGAGCATTCCTCGAGCCGGCGGCGCAGGATGTAGGCGCTCATCTTTTCGCCACCCGGCGCGAAGACCGTGCGCAGGTAGCGCGGAGAGATCTTCAGTCCGGCCGCGATCGAGGCGGGCGACAGGTCGGGATCGCGCAGGTTGTCCTCGATGTACTGGATCACGTCCTTGCGCCGCTGCCAGGCGATCGCCGAGGCTTCCTCGACCGCCTCGATTCCCATGATGTACGACATCGAGATCATCTCGAGCAGATAGCGCGCGACGCGGTCCTCGTAGCCCGGCTCGATCTCGCCGCAGCCGCTGCTGAGCTCGCGCGCCATCGCCGCGGCGGCGCCGGTCACGCCCATCGCCCGCCCGAGACGGCGGCCGCAGAACTGCTCGGGGGTCGGCAGGTAACTGCGCAGGATTTCCCCCGGCACGCGAACCATCACCGTGACCGACTGGGTGTTGGTCAGGAAGTAGTGCGGCAGTCCCGTGTCGCAGAGCACGAAATCGCCCGCTTCGAGCTCCGATTCGTGGCCGTTGTGATAGAACGTGCTCGCCCCCTCGGCCTGCAGCAGAAAGTTGAACAGCCGCGGCGCGTTGGGCTTGATGTGGCTTTGCTTGCGCTCGACGCTGCAGCGGTCGAGCGACAGCCGGGCAAGCTTGACCGGCCCCAGCTGGCCGATACGCAGTTCGGCATCGAAGTCATCCTGGTCGCCCGGCGTGAACTCACACTGGCTCATCCGGGTTGCATAGATCTCACCCCACGCGGCGGCGCGGCCTACCCGCGGCAGCCCGTGCGTCGTCAGAAGTTCCATGTTCAGCTCTCCCGCGGCCCCGCTCTGTGGCGGTTGCCGTCTGTGGCTCCCATGGTCGGATGGTTGCATTGCCCAGGGAGCAAGTCAACACTTTCCGAAACACGGTTTCGTCTGTCGTCACAGACTGTGGCAACATGGAAACGGTCGCGTGGCCCTCAGCCGACGGGTGCGACTCCCTCGCGTGCAACGGGCTCGGCCGGAGACTCGTCGTCGTGAAGCTCGCGGCCGGCTGTCTCGGGCAGCAGCATGGTCGCGAGCACGAGGATCGCGACACCGCTGATCGCGGTCACCAGCATCGCCACGCTGAGCGTGGTCGACAGCGCAACGAGCGGCACGAGCATGATGAAGAAGGCGCTCCCGGCCCGGCCGAAGTTGTAGGCGAACGCCTGGCCGCTTCCGCGAACCTCGGTCGGGAACAACTCGGTGAAGTAGGGCCCGAAGCTCGCGTACATGCCGAACTGGAAGAAGCCGTAGACGAAGCCCGCCAGCCCGAGCGCCCAGGCCGAGCTGCCGAGCGGCGCGAACAGGTAGATCGTCGCGGTTATCACGAACCCGGCCCCGAACAGGCGGAAGACCTTGCGCCGCCCGACCGCGTCGCTGACGTAGGCGTTGGTGAGGAAACCGAAGAAACCCCCGGCGCTGTTGAGCATCACCAGCACCCCGGCGAGCGAGACCGACAGGCCGCGCTCGAGGTTGAGGAAGGCGGTGACGTAGTTGCTGATCGAATAGGCCGCGCCCTGCACGCCGATCGACAGCAGCGAGGCGAGCAGGGTGATCTTGAGCACGCCCGGCGCGAAGATCGCCGCCAGAGTGCGGCGCTGGCCTGTTTCGCGCAGGCGCTGGGCGGCGCGCTTGTAGACCTCGGAATCGTCCGATCCGCGGCGGACGAAGAAGATCAGCACCGCCGGCAGGATGCCGCTCCAGAACACGACGCGCCAGCCGATGTCGGGATCGAACGCAGCCGCGACCGGCCCGGCGAGCAGCGCCGCGAGCGCCGAGCCGATCGCCGCGCCGCTGTGCACGGTGCCGAGCGCCTTGCCGCGATGCTTCGGGGTGATGATCTCGCCCAGCAGAACCGCACCGACCGCCCACTCGGCCCCGAAGCCGAGGCCCTGGAGCGTGCGAACGACGAGCATCTGCTCGTAGTTCTGCACGAAGCCGCTGAGGAACGAGAACAGCGAGAACCACAGGATCGTCAGTTGCAGGATGCGCGCCCGACCGTAGCGGTCGCACAGCCAGCCGCCGATCCAGCCTCCGAGGGCCGCGGCGAAATAGTTGACGCTCGAGATGAACCCCGCTTGCGCCAGCGTCATGCCGAGCGCGGTAACGAGGACCGGGATGAGGTAGGAGTAGACCACCCCGTCGGCCATATCCATCGCCCAGCCGGCGCTGCAGGTCCAGAAGATGCGGCGAGTCTTCTTGTCCGATTCCCGGTACCAGGTGAACATGGCCATGAGTGTTCTGGGCCTCCCCGAAGCGATCCTCTGTCTTGTGATACGACAGGAGAGCGCTCGACCAAGCTCCCTCCTGCCTACCTGCGACAGTAGGTGGCGCAGCGTCGCCGGCTTGTCTCGCGCGGCTTAGGAAGTTGCGTCCCGCCGATCGCGGCCGCGCCGACAGGGCGCGCAACCGATCAAGCCGCTTCAGACAAGACGGGCCGGCGCCGATGCGCGGATTGGGGCCGGGAAGGAGTAAGGCGTGGAAAGTCCACCGCAACTGGCGCTGCACAACGTTCGCACGGTCCGCCTCGGCCAGGGCGTCGCCGAGACCTGCGCGACGGACATGATCGAGGCGGGGTGCCGCCGCATCCTGATCGTCACCGGGGCAGCGATCCGGGCGCTGTGCAGCGGGCTGGAGACGGCGCTGGCCGTGGCCGGCTGCGCGGTCGAGGTGCTCGCGTCGGCCGACGGTGAGCCGACACTCGCGGACCTCGACCTCGCGCTCGACACGGCGCGGCAATTCGGGGCCGACGGGGTCGTGGGGCTCGGCGGCGGAAGCGCGATGGACGTCGCCAAGCTCGTCGCCGCGCTCGCCGACGGCCGGCAAGCTTTTGCCGACGTCGTCGGTACCGACCTGCTGTTCGAACGGCGGCTGCCGCTCGCCTGCATTCCGACGACTGCGGGCACGGGGAGCGAGGTGACCCCGATCGCGATCATCGAGGACACCGAGGCGCAGCTGAAGAAGGGCGTCGTCAGCCGTCACCTGGTGCCGGACTTCGCCTATCTCGATCCCGAACTGACCCGGACGATGCCGCGGGGCGTCACCGCGGCGACCGGGATCGACGCGCTGACGCACTGCATCGAGGCCTATGCCAACCGCTTCGCGCACCCGGTCGTCGACCAGTGGGCGCTCGAGGGAATCCGTCTGATTGGCCGCTACCTCGAGCAGGCCTGCGCCGACGGCAACGATATGGAAGCGCGTGCCGGGATGCTGCGTGCGAGCCACCTCGGCGGGCAATGTCTCGGCCCGGTGAACACCGCTGCGGTTCACGCTCTCGCCTATCCGCTCGGCGGCGAGTTTCACATCGCCCACGGCGCGGCCAATTCGCTGCTGCTGCCGCACGTGCTGCGGTTCAATCTTGACGCAGCGCCCGCGCGCTACGCCGACGTCGCCGAGGCGCTCGGCTGCCAGAGAAGCGCCGACGATGCGGAAACCGCCCTGCGGGGGATCGAACGGATCGAGCGGTTGTCCGAGGCGATCGGCCTCGAGCGCCGCCTGTCCGCTTTCGGGATCAGCGCCAACGCGATTCCGCACATGGCTGCCGCCGCCTTGACCGTCCAGCGTCTGCTCGTCCGCAACCCGCGGGAGGTGACCGAGGACGACGCGCAGGCGATCTATCAAGCCGCTCTTTGAATCCTGCAGGAGAATTCTAGCCCATGGCCGATGCCGACGTCCTTCAACTCAATGCCGAACTGTCGCTCCAGCTGGCGGAATACTGGCACGAGATCGACTTCAACGGCGGGCGCAACGCGTCGAGCTATTACACCGAGGACGCCGAATTCCACGGCCAGTTCGCGAGCTACATCGGGGTCGAGAAGATCCAGCAGTTCTACGACTGGAGGGTAGCGCAGGGCCCGCGCCTGTCGGTCCACAGTTTCACCAACTTCCGCGCCTGGTTCACCGGGCCGGACACTGCCGAGGCGACCAACTTCCTGATGCTTTACGCCGCCAACGGGGTGAAGCCGCTGCCAACTCACCCGCCCATCACCGTCTCGCTGGCGACCGACCGTTACGTCCGCCGCGATGGCCGCTGGCTGTGCACCTATCGCCGGTTCGAGCACCTGTTCGAGGGCGGGGCGCCGATCACCAATCCCAAGCTGGACGACGACAAGTGACGAACGCCAAGCGCGGCGCGCTCGACGAAGCAGACCTGCTCGTCACGCGCAACCTGATCGACGGCGAGTGGGTTGCCGGAGCGGCAGTGCCGATCGCGGTCGAGGATCCGTACACGCTGGAGACGATCGCCGAGGTCCCCAATCTCGGCGAGGACGAGGCCCGGCGGGCCGTCGCCGCCGCGGAAGCCGCCTTTCCTGCCTGGGCCGCCCGGCCGGCCAAGGAGCGCGGGGCGATCCTGCGCCGCTGGTACGAACTGGTCATCCGCCACCGCGACGACCTCGCCCGGCTGATCACGCTCGAGAACGGCAAGACGCTGCGTGAGGCCCAGGGCGAGCTCGACTACGGCGCGGGTTTCCTCGAGTTCTACGCCGACGAGGCGACTCGCGCGCTCGGCGAGACGATCCCGGCGCCGGTTCCCGGCCGCCGGCTCTATGCCGAGCGCGAGCCGGTCGGCGTGTGCGCGGCGATAACGCCGTGGAACTTCCCGCTGGCGATGCTGACCCGCAAGGTCGGCCCGGCGCTGGCAGTGGGCTGCACGATGATCGCCAAGCCGGCGAGCGCCACGCCGCTGACGGCGCTCGCTTTTGCCAGGCTCGGCGTCGAGGCGGGCGTGCCCGCGGGCGTGTTCAACATCGTCACCGGCTCGGCGCGGGCGATCGGCGGCGTGCTGACGAGTTCGCCGGTCGTGCGCAAGCTCTCGTTCACCGGCTCGACCGAGATCGGCGTGCAGCTCTATCGCGACTGCGCGGGGTCGATGAAGCGGCTCGGCCTCGAACTCGGCGGCAACGCGCCGCTGCTGATCTTCGCCGATGCCGACCTCGACAAGGCCGTCGAGACGGCGCTCGTCGCCAAGTTCCGCAACGGCGGTCAGAGCTGCATCGCCGCCAACCGGATCTACGTCGAGGACGGCATCCGCGACCGGTTCGTCGCCGCGTTCGCCGATCGGGTCGGTCAGCTCCGCGCGGGCGACGGCTTCGACCCGGCGAGCGACATCGGCCCGCTGATCGACGACGAGGCGGTCGACAAGGTCGCCGACCATCGCGACGACGCGATCGAGGGCGGGGCGCGCTGCATCGCCGGCGGCGGGTCGCCCGGGGGGCGCCTGTTCAAGCCGACCCTGCTGGTTGACGTCCCTGCCGATGCCCGGCTGGCGCACGAGGAGACCTTCGGACCGCTCGCCGGGATCATCGGCTTTGCGGGGCTGGAGGAAGGCATCGCGCTGGCCAACGCCACGCCGTTCGGTCTCGCAGCCTATCTGTGCAGCGAGGATCCGGCGACGATCGCCCGCGCCTCGCGCGCGCTCGAGAGCGGCATGGTCGGCGTCAACACCGGGCTGATCTCGACCGCGCACGCTCCGTTCGGCGGGGTTAAGATGTCGGGCCTCGGGCGCGAAGGCTCGCATCACGGGCTCGAGGAGTACCTCAACATCAAGTACCTTTGCCACGCGGGGCTCTAGGACATGCGCAAGTCGAACAAGGTCATCATCACCTGCGCGCCGACGGGCTCGATCCATACGCCGTCGATGTCGCCTCACCTGCCGGTGACGCCGGACCAGATCGCCGAAGCCGCCATCGGCGCCGCCGAGGCCGGCGCCGCAGTTCTGCATCTCCACGCGCGCAACCCGGCCGACGGCAGCCCTTCGCCGAAGGCCGAGGACTTCATGGCCTTCCTGCCGCGCATCAAGCAGGCCACCGATGCGGTGATCAACATCTCGACTGGCGGTAGCGCGACGATGACACTCGACGCCCGGCTCGAGGGCGCCCGGGCCGCGCAACCCGAGCTCTGCAGCCTCAACATGGGCCCGCTGATCTTCGACTTCTCGGCGGCGGGAAGGCGGGTCGCGCAATGGCAGCACGCCTGGGAGCGCGACTACGTCGAGAGCAGCCGCGGCCGGATCATGTACAACGACAACCTGTTCATCGAACGGATCATGGTCGAGATCGGGCAGGCCTACGGTACCCGGTTCGAGTTCGAGTGCTACGACGTCGGCCACCTCTACACGCTGGCCCACTTTGCCGACCGGAAGCTGGTCGAGCCGCCGTTCCTGATCCAGGGCGTGATCGGCATCCTTGGTGGGATCGGGCCCGACGTTCGCAACCTGGCCCACATGGTCACCGTGGCCGACAGCCTTTTCGGCGATGACTACATGCTCTCCGCCTTCGCCGCCGGGCGCTACCAGATGGACCTGTGCACACAGTCGGTCCTGCTCGGCGGCCACGCGCGCGTCGGGCTCGAGGACAGCCTCTACATCGGCAAGGGGGAACTCGCGACGAGTAACGCCCAGCAGGTCGCCCGCATCCGGCAGATCGTCGAGGCACTCGGACGCGAGGTGGCCACGCCGGCGGAGGCGCGGCAGATGCTGGGGCTCAAGGGTGGTGACCAGGTTGCCTTCTGATCCGCAATTTTCGAAACAGCGTTACGCCTACTGGTGCGACCTGCTTCGCCCGTCTAAGCACACCGGATGAAGAACAGGGACACAGAGAACGGGGGCGACGAGGGCGTCCAGGCGGCGCGGGCCGCGGTGCGGATTCTCGAACTGCTGGCGAGCCACGAGGACGTCGGTGTAACCGAGATCGCGCGCCAGACCGAGATGACCAAGCCGCGCGTCTACCGCCACCTGCGGACGCTGCTGGCGATGGGCTACGCGGTCCAGCGCGAAGGCAGCGACCGCTACGCGCGCGGCTCCAAGCTGCTGGCACTGGCGCGGGCGATAGGGCAGTCGTCTGAGGACGGGGTCGTCGAACTGGCACGCCCCGTGTTGCAGGATCTGCACGAGCGCTTCGACCACGGGTTCAACCTGTCGCTCGTCTACGGGGACAGCGCATCGATCGTCGAAAGCCTGCCCGGCAAGGGCCTTGTGGGAATCACCGTCAAGCTGGGCGAGCCGCTGCCGCTGCATTCGACCGCCGCGGGCAAGCTCCTGCTTGCCGACCGGCTGGCCCGGCAAGGAACCCTTCCGACAGGCAAGCTGACCCGGTTCACGCCGTCCACGATTACCGAGCCGGCCGCCCTGCGCGAGGAACTTGCGCGCGTGGCCGAGCAGGGCTGGGCAGACGCCCCCGACCAGGTCGTGCTCGGCATCAATGCGGTCAGCGCACCGATCTACGATCACAAGGGCGAGCTCGTAGCGATGCTCTCGGCGATGGATTCGATCCAGTTCATCCCGCCCGAAGCACCGGCCAAGCTGGTCAATGCCTTGCGCGACGCCGCGAGCACGATTTCGGCCCGGCTGGCGATCTGAAGACGCAAGAGGGAGAGAACATGAAAGCGATCGCAACAGGAGTGCTGGCCGCGAGCGCCATTCTGCTGGTGCCGGGGTCAGCCGCCGGCCAGTCGGCCCTGCCCGACGGTGCCGTCGCCATCGCGCGACAGGGGTCCTTCGAAGCGGGCGGAACCATCATTGGCGAGCCCGGCCGGTCCTCGCTCTCCTGCGACCACGGTCACGTCGAGTACCAGATCCCGGTATCCGCCAAACCGACGGCGCTGTTTCTCTGGCACAGTTCGAGCGCGGCGGTCTGGCAACGCCGCTGGGACGGCGGCGAGGGCTTCCAGATGAAGCTGCTCCGGGCCGGTTATCCGACCTATCTGTGGGACGGCCCGCGCGTCGGTCGGGCCAACTGGGGATGCGAGGACTATACCTACCGCGCGCAGGTCGGGCGCGACCAGGGCAACTTCGGCGCGTGGCGATTCGGGCCCGCGTTCGGGCAGTTCTTCCCCGACCTGCAGTTCCCGAAAGACGACCCGGCCGCGCTCGAGCAGGCCAACCGCGCCCGCTACGACGAGTTCGACACGGTCGCCAACGCGCAGCTTCAGACCGATGCGGCGGCCGAGGCGATCGACCGGATCGGCCCGGCTGTGCTGCTGACCAACTCGGCGGGTGGCTTCCGCGCGCTGCTTACCCGCCTCAAGAGCGAGAACGTCAAGGGCATCGTCGCCTATGAGAACCCCGGATATGTCTTCCCCGACACCATGGAGCCGAAACTGGGCGAGGGCCCGTTCGGCCCGGTCTATGTCCCCGAAGAGGAATTCGCCCGGCTGACGACGATCCCGATCCAGCTCGTCTGGGGCGGCCATCTTGAGGATTCGCAGAGCTGGGCCGACTTCTTCGCGCTGAGCGAGCAGTTCGCCAGGGCGGTCAACGAGCGCGGCGGCCAGGTCGAGATTCTGAAACTCACCGACGCCGGGCTCGAGGGCAACACGCACATTCCGTTTGCCGACCTGAACAACGAGGAGGTGGCGAAGCTGCTTTTCGACTGGCTCGGCCGCAACGGGTTCTGAGGAGGCGGGCGTGGCGAGTGTCGCGGAGAAGGTGCGCAGCAAGGGGCAGGGCCTGCTCGGCACGTGGGTCAAGATACCTTCGTTCGAAACGGTGCAGCTGATCGCTCATGCCGGCTTCGAATTCGTCGTGATCGACATGGAACACGCGCCGCATTCGCTCGACCGCGCGGTCGAGCTCGTATTCTGCGCGCAGGCTACGGGCATGTCGGCGCTGGTGCGGCTGCCGGACCAGCTCGGCAGTACGATCCAGCCACTGCTCGACGGCGGCGCCGACGGACTGCTGGTCCCGCGCGTCGCCGACCCGTCGGTGGCCGACGAGATCACCCGCCGGATGGTCTTTGCGCCGAAAGGCGAGCGCGGGCTCGGGGCGACGTCTCGCGCGGGCCGCTGGGGCCTTGCGCCGCTGCACGAATACCTGCGCGAAGGTGACGAGGCGCTGCGGATGGTCCAGCTTGAGGATTGGGCTTCGCTCGAGCGTGCCGCCGAATTCGCGGCGCTCGAGCACGTCGGCGGCGTGTTCATCGGCCATGGCGACCTGTTCCTGTCGAGCGGCAAGCCTGCGAACGACCCGGAGGTGCGCGAGCTGACCGCGCGTGTCCTCTCCGCGACGCGCGAGGCAGGCGTGCTGTCCGGCGTCGCTGTCGGCACGCCCGACGAGGCGCGCCTGCACCTCGACATGGGCTTTTCGCTGGTCATGCTGAGCAACGACACGACGCTGTTCGGCAAGGCCGTGGCCGAAGCTGCGCGAGCCGTCCGGGAAGCGGCCGGGTGATCCGAGACCCCGCGAATTGCCCCGTGCGGAACGCGTTCTTTTCCAACGCGGCCACAACGCCCGAAAGCCGTTGTCGCGCGTGCGCGGCAGACCTAGCGACAAGGACATGAGGGGGGGTATGCCGGTGCATCCCGAAAGGGAGTTCCTGCTGCCTCCCCTCCATGTTTTCAGGGCCTTGGCCGAGGAGGACCGAGATGTACGAAGCCGATGACCCCCGTTCCCGTCTGGCGACGGCCCGCGGCGGATCCGGGCCTGCTTCGGCGTTCGGCGTTTCCAGCTATGGGCGCTTCTACTCCAGCGATCCGCAGGAAACCGGCGAAGGGCATCGCACCTGGTACAC
Source organism: uncultured Sphingomonadales bacterium (assembly GCA_937898525.1). GTDB lineage: Bacteria > Pseudomonadota > Alphaproteobacteria > Sphingomonadales > Sphingomonadaceae > Croceibacterium_A. The sequence goes on along the minus strand of CALCBC010000013.1, from coordinate 14,361 downwards.
GCGCGGCCAGAATTTCGTGGTCTGCTATTCCGAGGTCGAGCCCGGCGCGGTGTTCGAGCGGCGCGGGCAGGTCGACGAGTACGTGCTGCTGCTGCACGACCCGGACATGGCGGCCACGGTCGAGGCCAACGGCGAGACGGCCGAGATCGGCGGCTACACGATCACCATGATCCCGCCAGGCGACAGCCGCGTGACCTGCCGCGCCGGCGGCCGCATCGTGCGGCTGATCACGACGCAGAACGACGATGTCACCGCCAAGGCGGCGAACCCCGAGGCCTACGCCGGCCCGCACCCGCAGATTCCGCCTTTCGAGCCCTGGCCCGAGCCCGTCGGCGGCTGGAAGATCCGCAGCTACAGCCTCGACGTTCCGGACGAACCGGGGCGGTTCGGCAAGATTTTCCGGTGCACTACCTTCATGGTCAACGTGTTCCCGGCGCAGGGTCCGCGCGACGTGACCAAGCTCTCGCCGCATTCGCACGACGACTTCGAACAGTGCTCGCTGGCGCTCGAAGGGTGGTACATGCATCACCTACGCTGGCCGTGGACCGCCAACCAGCACGAGTGGCGCGAGGACGAGCACGAGCGCTGCGACTCGCCCTCGGTCTGTGTCATTCCTCCGCGCGTGATTCACACCTCGGCACCGTCCGATCCGGGGCGTAACGTGCTGGTCGACATCTTCTCGCCGCCGCGGGAGGACTTCTCCGACATGCCCGGCTGGGTGCTCAACGCCGACGATTATCCGCGCAAGCCGGTCGAAGTCACCGCCTGACCCGGTCGGACCTGCCGGAACCGGCAGGAAAAGTTGACCGGCGCATACGACGGCCGGTTCAGGTTGCCCCAGGGGGCCTCGCGGATTCTCCGGAGCCTGGCTCGGATTGCGCAGCAAAGATTTGAAATGATGTGATTAAAATGTCTCCGCCAGTCGCCCTGTCTGGCGACTGCGAAGCCCTGCCGCATACCCTCTCGACGAGGACAAGATGCGACGCCCTTCCGGTAAAGTTGGCCACCGGCCCCCCTCCTAGTCAGCCTCACAGCGAAGTTGCGGGAGGACACCGATGGTCAACCTGAAGGTACTGCTTTCCAGTTCAGTAATCGCAATGGCGCTGGCTCAGCCGGCAGTCGCGCAGGATGCGCCGGCCGACCCGGGCGCCGCTCCCGCAGAGGCAGCGCAATCCCAACGCGACAGCAACGAGATCATCGTCACCGGCACGAGGATCGCGACCAACGTGCAGGACGTGCCGATCGCGATCACAGCGGTTACCTCGGAGACGCTCGAGGAACGCCAGATCACCACCTTTGCCAACCTCGGCGCGATCGTGCCGAACGCGACGTTCCGCAAGTCGCAGGGCATCTACGGGGCCGGCGTCTCGGTGACCCTGCGCGGCATCGGCACCACGGACACCCAGTTCTCGCAGGAGCCGGCGGTCGCCTACTATATCGACGACGTCTATTACCCGTTCCTGTTCGGCTCCAACTTCGACCTGCTCGACCTCGAGCGCGTCGAAGTCCTGCGCGGTCCCCAGGGCACGCTGTTCGGTCGCAACGCGATCTCGGGCGCGGTCAACCTGGTTTCGAGGAAGCCCGACTTCAACGACCTTTCGGCCTACGTCGATTTCACCGTCGGTTCATACAACCGGATGGATGCGCGCGCGGGCATCAACATTCCGGTCACCGACACGTTGGCGGTCAGCGCTTCGATGGTCTCGAAGAAGCGTACCGGCTACATGGACCTGCTCGACTTCAGCTGCCAGATGTATCTGAACGGCACGCCCGAGCTCGCCGGCACGTTCCCGTTCCAGACTTCGAAAACCAGCTGGGCGGCCGGCCGGAAGCCGAAAAGCTGCGTCATCGGCCATTACGGCGGCGAGGACGCGCGGGCGGTCCGCGGGGCCCTGCGGTGGCAGCCGCTGCCCAACGTCGAGCTCAACATCTCCGGCGACTATACCGACTCCAACAACGAGTCCGCGGCCGAGAAGGTCATCGAATACGACTACCACCTCAATTACGGCCGGCTGAGAGGGCTGGACGAAAACGGCGGGCGCTGGGGGCCCTACACCGGGGTCATCGATGAAAACGCGCCAGGCGTCAGCCGCAACTTCATCACGATGTTCGACCAGTTCTCGGTTCCCGGGACGCCGTTCCGCTGGGACGAGCGGTTCGAGACCGACAGCCTCTACACGACCTACGACAACTTCTGCGACCCGTTCCCGGCCGGCACGCTGATCCCCGGCAACACCTACTACAACGGTTCGCTGTTCCGCGGCGGCAACTGCTGGGGACGCACGGTGCCGATGGAGAACTGGGGGCTGAACGGACGCCTCAGCGTCGGGGTGACCGACGATATCGAGGTCACCGCGATCGCCGGCTACCGCGAAATCTACACCCGGTTCGGCGCCGGCTGGGACGGAACGCCGCTGGCGGATTCGATCATCTACCACGAGGACACGATGTCCTACTGGAACGGCGAGCTCCGCGTGACCGGTCAGCACGGCTGGTTGGACTGGGTCGCCGGCCTGTTCTACTACGACGGCAAGGCGGTGGAGAACGGCCACCCGCAGAACGTCCGCAACGGCACGCAGCAGTTTCACGACGTCATCTACAAGCCGCAGGCCAAGGCGGCCTTCCTCAACGCCACGTTCCGGCCATACGAGGCTTTCGGAATCCTCGAAGGGCTCAGCATCAACGGCGGTATCCGGCGTTCAGACGACGAGAAGATCGTCGACTACTCGGCCCAGTTCGACGCCTCGTTGCCGGGGTCGACGACGTTCGTGCCGTCGAGCGCCAGCACCTACTTCGTGCTGCCGATCAGGAACAAGCGGTGGGACTGGAAAATCGGTGCAGACTACAAGGTCACGGACGACATCCTCGTCTATGCCTCTGCGGCGACCGGCTACCGGCTGCCGGGATTCAACACCCGCGTGTTCCAGGCCGGACAGGTCGAGCAGCAGTTCCCGACTTCTCTGATCAGTTACGAGGTTGGCTTCAAGGCGGACTTCTTCGATCGCCGGCTGCGGCTCAACGGGGCGGCCTTCTGGATGGCGTACTCGATGCGCAATGGGTCGTTCTCCGGCATGGAGCCGCGCTATGACCCGAACCGCACGGATCTCGTGATACTTCCGGGCGACCAGACGCTGATCCCGGACGGGCCGGACAACACCCAGTTCTCGAACGACTTCACCAACTGCCGGCCCTACAATGCGGCCACCGACGGTCCGCCGAACGGCACCACCGTCGGCATCCAGTGCATCTCGCGCAGCTGGAACTATCCGGTCTCCGGCGGCGATCCGGTTCGCGGGTTCGAGCTCGAGGCCACGATCGAGCCGATCGACGATCTGACGATCAACGGTTCGCTCGGCTACACCGACCGCGGCAGCACCACCGGACGGCCGATCGGCTTCCCCGACTGGACGGCGAGCGGCGGCATCCAGTACGTGTTCGGCGTCGATGCCCTTCAGGGCACACTGACGCCGCGCCTCGACTGGTTCTGGATCAGCAAGGTCGCGTGGAGCACCGACTACACCCACCTCGACGATCCGGCGCGCTCAACCTTCAATGCACGGCTCACCTACCACAACGAGGAGCACGACTTCGAAGTCGCCCTCGGGGTGACCAACCTGACGGACAAGGAGTACTTCCTGCAGAAGACCGTCTTCATCCAGGGTCTCGGCGCCGGTGCCAACATCGGCCAGCCGTCGGCCCCGCGGGAATGGTACCTTAGCGTTGGCAAGCGCTTCTGAGCCAGGCCAGGCCCGGCCGCGCCGCTCCCTTCCTGCGGCCGGGCCACCACGCCGGAGCGCTTCTGGGTGCAATCACGCCGGGCCGGGGTGGCGCTTCCGCCCCGGCCCGCGCGGCGCGATAAATGGGGTAGCGCACGGGTCGCCGCCGCGATCACGAATGGCGCAGGGAGAGGAGGACAGGCATGTTCGATAACGCGACCCGCACGGTGGCGCCGATCACGCGCCGCGGCGCGCTCATCGGCGGCTCGGCGTTTGTCTCGCTTCTCGTCCATTCGATGGCCCAGGCCCAGGCGGGAGGGCTGATCCGGTCCTATGCCCCGCCGCGCAAGCTCACGGACGTCGACCACGCGGTGGTGTATCGCCGCGAAGACGAGATGGCCGGCTGGCCGCACGTCATGGGATACTGGAACTTCGGCGACGGCGAACTGCTGCAGCAAGTCACGGCGATCACCACGCGGTATGCCAGCGCTGACGACATCAGCCACGACAACCTCGGGCGTGAGGGCCTGGGCAGCAAGTCGGTCGCGCTGCGATCGAGGGACTGGGGCCGCACCTGGGACGGCGCTGACCCGACGATCAACATGATGTCGCGGATAGACCCGGCGATGGCCGGAGCGAAGACGATGGGCGACCTGCAGCCGATCGATTTCCTCGACAAGGATACGATCATTTCGAACAGCGGCGCTGGCTTCGGCACGCCCGAGGGCCGTACCGACGTCCGCGTTTCGCGCGACCGCGGGCGCAGCTGGAGCCCGCCGATCGCCGTGCCGAGAGACGCGCTGCACTCGATCTCGGGAATGAACTCGGTGCTGATCCGCCCTGACGGCACGGCGCTGATCTGGCTGATCGAGGTCGACAAGGAAGGTTGGAACCGACGGCCGTGCGTGTTCGCGCTGCCGCCGCGCGGGACCGATTTCCACTTCCTCACCTTCATCACGCCCAAGCGCGATCCCTATGCGGCGGCCGAGGGCGACTACCAGAGCACGTTCCGCTTCGGCGGCCACCGCTGGTTCTATCCGCGGGGGTACCTGCTGCCGAGCGGGCGCATGCTGTGCGTGCTACGCTGCCAGCGCGACCCGCGCGGTATCATGTGGACCGAGGTGTTCTCGAGCGACGATGCCGGGCGGACCTGGCAGTTTCTCAGCCGGGTCAACGATTTCGGTTCGCCCGGGAGCCTCGTCCAGCTCCCCGACGGGCGGCTGGTGATGGTCTACGGTTACCGCCTGATGCCCGCCGGAATCCGCGCCAAGGTGAGCGAGGACGAGGGCAGGACCTGGGGGCCGGAGCTGATCGTGCGCGACGACGGCGGCAGCTGGGACCTCGGCTATCCGAACGCCTGGGTGACCGACGACGGCAAGGTCGGGGTGATCTACTACTTCAACAGCAAGGACGACCCGGTTCAGGTCAACGGCGGCGTGCGGCACATCCAGCGCAGCATCTTCTCGGTCGATTGAGAGCGAGCGGGATGGTCCTGGCAAGACCCGGGTCGGTTCCGGAGCAGGAAAGGTGACAGGCATGCGAGCTCTTGTCGCGGGTGTGATGCGCAGGTGGCTGGCGGGCTTCCTGCTGGTGGTAGGCTTCGGCCTTTCGGCCTGTGCAACCGTTCCCGCGGACAGTCCCGCCGCGAGCGAACGCCACGTCACTATCGCCACGCCCGACGGCTCGGCCGACGCCCTGCTGTTCACCCCCGCGATGGCCAAGGCACCGGCCGTGATCCTCTGGGCAGACCTCGGGGGCCTGAGGCCCGCGATCGCCGAGGTGGGGCGCAAGCTCGCCGGCGAGGGATACGTCGTCCTCGTTCCCAACGCGTTCCATCGGAGCGTGGCGCTCGACGGTACGAGCGCCAGCACGCTCGACTTCGCGACGAGGAACGAGCAGTGGCGCGGGACGGCGACCGACGAACGGATAATGGCGGACGTGAAGGCCTATCTCGCCTATCTCGATGCCCTGCCGCAGGTCGACACGAGCGTGAAGGCCGGAGCGGTCGGCTACGAGATCGGCTCCGTCCACGCCTTCCTGACGGCGCGCGTCGCGCCCGATCGCATCGCCGCGGTCGCTGCCGTGCAGCCGCTCGCCATTGCCACGGCCCGGCCCAACAGCCCGCACCTCTTCGTGAAGGAGAGCAAGGCGGCCTACTACGTCGCCATCGGCAAGGATGCCGATGCACGCGAGCCCGGCGACAAGACCGACTTGACGACAGCGTTCGCCGAAGCGGGTCTGCACGGGACGGTGGAAGTCGTGGCGGGCGACCACGGCTTCGCGCTGGCCGACAACGCGAAGTACGATCCGGCCTCCGCCGCGCAGGCCTGGGCGGCGACCGTGGCCCTCCTGCGCGGGAACCTCGAATGAGCGAAGGCCGAACCCTCTCCGGCGGAGTCTGCTCGGCGGCGCTTTCCCGAAGAGGTGCGCTCGCCGGAGGTGCCGCTGCCAGTCTCGCGCTGTGCTCGTCGATTGCACGCGGACACGGCGCGCCGCTGATCCGCAAGTTCGGGGCGGCCCGATGGGCGAAGGACGTCGACCATGCCGTCGTCTATCGGAGCCAGCACGAGTTCGCGAGCCATCCCTACACCCGCGGGTTCTGGCGGACGCCCAACGGCGGCCTGATCTGCCATTTCTCGCTCGCGACCGTCGACTACGCGGCCGCCGCTGACGGCAATCCCGAGCTTCTCAACCACACGCTGCTCGTGACCACCAGTCCCGGCGGCAGGCGCGGGGCGGCCGTGCGTTCGGACGACAACGGGCAGACGTGGAAAGTTGCCAGCGTCGATCCGCGCCAACCCGGCAACGACGTGATCATTCCCCGTGTCGGGGTCGATGGCCGGCGAGGGCCGCTGCGCGAGGTAGGGCCCGTCGACTTCACCGATCCCAACGTCCTCGTCACCAGTTTCAACCACCTCTACATGCAGAGCGATCCGCTGGTGAAGACGTTTTACGAAGACCTCAGGACCTTGGTCGAAGCACCGGATCGACATTCCTTTTTCCGGATCTCGAAAGATGCCGGGAAGAGCTGGTCGCGTTCAGCGATGCTGCCGATGGACAACCTCGCCAACCTCGCCGCCTACGATTCGGCGACGATCCGCGCGGACGGTCGCTGCCTCCTGTTCCTGACCGGCACCGCTCCGGGTTTCCAGGGCGCTCCAGGCACGAGCGGTCCGCTCGTCTATTGCAGCACCGAGGACGGCACCGACTTCCATTTCCTTTCCTTCGTTGCTCCCGACCGGCGGGGCGGCCCGCCTTTCATGTACCCCAGGGGCGTCGCCTTGCCGAACGGCCGACTGCTATGCGTGCTGCGGCGCGACCGCGACTGGTCCGCCGCGCAGTGGACGGAGATCTACGCGAGCGACGACGGCGGCGGCACCTGGGAGTTCCTTTCGCGGGCGACCGACTTCGGCGCCCCGAGCGAGCCGGTGCTCATGAGCGACGGCAGGCTGGTCCTCGTCTACGGCCGCCGCCTCGATCCTCCGGGCATCCGGGCGGTTGTCAGTGAGGACGGCGGGCAGAGCTGGAGTCCGGAAATCATCGTCCGGGACGACGCGGGCAGCTGGGACATCGGGTACCCGCGCGCCTGGGAGTTCGCGCCCGGTCAGGTCGGCGCGATCTACTACTACAACGACAAGAGCGACCCCGTGCAGGTGAAGACCGACAGGTGGCCCCCATGGGGAGAGGGTGGGGTGCGCTACATTGCGCGAAGCATCTTCTCGATCGACTGACGGGGTATCCGGTGATCGTGACGTTGACAGTGGACCAGAGCGCGACGAGCGGATCGCGGCCACATCGATACTGCGGGGCGACCATAGAGCTCGTGCCAGCGCCATTTCATCGCAACGCCGCTGCAAGCAAGTCCTCGCGCCCTCGAGCGGCTAGCCCGGAGTGCGGCAGGGTGCGGTCGTGGGCCAGCAACAGCGGCTCGCCGGACCGGTTTTGGGGAAGGAGACACTGAGGATGATCGATCGTCGCACGCTTCTCGGCACGGGCCTCGCGGCCGCCGGCGTCGCCGCATTGCCGCGTTCGGCGTCGGCCCATGTCATCGTGCCGCCGTACAAGCTGTTCGACACCCACGGGCACTTCTACACCAACGACGTCGACAAGTACCCGTTCAACGCGCGGACCGCGCGCTACGGCCCCGAAATCATGGTCGCCAAGGCGATGCGTTATCCGCAGACGCCGAAGGAAGTCTTCGCGTTCTGGGACGAATGCGGCATCGAGAAGGGAGCCGGCGTCCAGTATTCGAGCACCTACCGGTTCGACAACCGCTACCTGCTCGACATTTCGGCCGAGCATCCCGACCGCATCATCCCCGTGGTGATCCTCGATCCCGTGGCGGAGGACACGCCGGCCCAGCTCGAGAAGATGGCCCGCGAGAACCGCATCGCCGGCGTGCGCTTCACCGGTTCGCCGACCCGGGCCGACGGACAGCCCGCGGGGCCCGGCGCGCCCAGCAGCGACTTCGTGTTCCTCTCCGACGCGGCCGCTCCGGCATGGGAGGCGGCGAACCGCCTCGGCCTGCTGGTCGTGCTGATGCCGATCGGTGGCGACACGCCGGGCGCGATGGCCAAGGTGGCGCAGCACGCGGAGCGCTATCCGAACGTCAACATCCTGCTCGACCACATCGGCTTCCCGCGGCCCGAGCTCGGCCCGAACTTCGGGCTTTCGCCGCAGCACCGGGCGCTGACGCAGCACAAGAACGTCTACTACAAGTACACGACCCTGCTGATCGAGCAGCTCCACGCCGCGGACGTGTCGCTGAAGCCGTTCCTCGAGCACATGGTGGAGACGTTTGGCGCCGATCAGATGACCTGGGGCAGCGACGTCGGCAACACTCCGGGCAGCATGTTCATGTGGGTCCAGTACGCGCTCGATTCCGCTTCCGGGTTGACCGAGCAGCAGCAGCGCGACCTGTTCTACAACACCGCTGCGAAGATCCACGTACCGGGCGGCAGGGGCCCGGCCCGCGCCTGAGGCGCTGCGTCCGCTGACGAGGAGCCGAGCCTTGGCCATACGCTACGCCGCGCCGAGGGCGCCAAGCCAGGTCGATCATGCCGTCGTCTACCGGCGGGAGGATGAGTTCTGCTCGTGGCCGTTCACCAGCGGTTTCTGGGAGACGGCCGACGGCACGCTGATCGCCAACTTCGCGACCCGCAACGTCTCCTACGCCAGCGGCGATGCGATCCGCCACGATGTGCTCGGCCGCAACAGCAGCAACCCGCGCACCGTGACCGTGCGCTCGCGCGATCGCGGCCGGACCTGGGAAGCGCCTCAGTACAACGTGATGGCGGGCCCGGGCGGCGAGGGCAGGGGGCTGTCGCGGGAGGAAATGCCGACCCGCTTCTCGGAGCCGGTCGACTACCTCGATTCGAACGTGCTGGTCTCGAGCGGCAGCATGGGCGGCTTTGCCACCGCCGGCACCCAGGCCACCGCCCGCCTGTCGCGCGACGGGGGGCAGACCTGGGGCGAGACGATCCTCGTGCCGCTCGATCACCTGCCGTCGACCACCGGCGTCAATTCGACGCTGGTGCGGCCCGACGGCCGGCTGCTGATGTTCCTGTTCTCGGTCGACAAGGACAATAGCCACCGGCGCCCGCTGGTCTACGGCAGCACCAACGAGGGGCGCGAATTCCACTTCATGTCGTACATCGTCCCGCGCGAGGACCCGTTCGGAAATGCCGACGGCGACTACGACGACCCGAGCGTCGCCTTCGTCGGCCACCGCTGGTTCTACCCGCGCGGCTACCTGCTACCGAATGGGCGCATCCTGTGCATCACGCGCTGCCAGCGCGACCCGACCGGGGTGATGTGGAGCGAGGTGTTCTACTCCGACGATGGCGGCGACACTTGGGGCTTCCTCAGCCGCATCAACGACTTCGGCGCACCCGGTAACCTCGTGCCGATGCCCGACGGGAGGATCGTCGCGGTTTACGGCTACCGCCTTATGCCGGCCGGCATCCGCGCCACGGTCAGCGAGGACGGCGGCAAGACCTGGGGGCCGGAGATCATCGTCCGCGACGACGGCGGGAGCTGGGACCTCGGCTATCCGAACTCGTGGCTGGTCGACGAGCGGACCATCGGTACGCTCTACTACTTCAACAGCAAGGACGATCCGGTCCAGGCAAACGGCGGCGTGCGGCACATCCAGCGCAGCATCTTCACCATCGATTGACCGGCCGGCCGCCACCTCGCGGCGATACCCGCGGAACCGCGTTCCCGCTGGCCTGTTTCCTGACGGAGGTTCAGGAGGACAGGCGTGGCCGGACATTCGGATATCTTCGACAGGCTCAAGCGGGATCATGACCTGCACCGGGATCTTTTCGCCCGTCTGGACGGAGAGGGCAGTGCCGACGCTCTGCTGTTCGAGCGCCTGACCAAGGAACTGAAGGCCCACGCCGCAGCCGAGGAGCAGGCGCTCTATTCGACGATGCTGCGCAAGCCGGAGACGACCGAGGAGACGCGTCATTCGGTCGCCGAACACAAGGAAATCGACGACCTGCTCAACGACCTCGCCGCCACGCCGAACGGCGCCGAGTGGCAGGAGAAGTTCGAACACCTGCGCCATCGTTACCTGCACCACATCGAGGAAGAGGAGGACGAGCACTTCCCCGATTTCGCCCGCTACCTGACCGACGAGGACGTCGCGTTCATGCGCGCGGTGTTCGACCGGCGGAAGGAGGCCGAGCGCGCCGAAGCCGAAGTGACGCCCGAAAAGCTCGAAGACGCCAAGGACTAGGGCCGGGTGGGGCGCGAGACGGACGCGACATCGCAGGCGGACGGCGCGTTCGACGACAGCTCCGTGGAGCCTGGCGTCTGGCGCTACGCGATGGCCACGCGGGTCCGCGTGATCGTCGACGCCGAGGAGTACTTCGACCTGATGCAGCAGGCGATGCTCAAGGCGCGCCAGCGCATCCTGCTGATCGGCTGGGACTTCGACACCCGCATCCACCTGACGCACGGCCGCCGCTGGTGGCAAAAGGGATGGAAGCGCGAGCATCCGTCGCGGCTCGGCAGCTTTATTCCCTGGCTCACCCGCCACTGCCGCACGCTCGAGGTGCGCATCCTCAAGTGGGGCATCGGCTCGTTCGAGATTGCCACGCGCGGGGCAATGATGCTCGACCTCCTGCGCTGGCTGCGGCGCCGGCGCATCGACCTCGAGTTCGACAGTGCGCATCCGGTCGGCTGCAGCCATCACCAGAAGATAGCGGTGATCGACGACAAGCTCGCCGTGTGCGGCGGAATCGACATGACCGACAAGCGCTGGGACACGCGCGAGCACCTCGAGCACGATTCCCGCCGCAGGCGTCTCGGCGGGCGGCGCTACGGCCCGTGGCACGACATGACGATGATGATCGAAGGCCCGGCCGCCGGTGCGCTCGACGAGCTCGCCCGCGATCGCTGGCGGCGCGCCGGCCACGAGCCACTCGGGCCAGTGGAGTCGTCGGAGGCGAGCGCATGGCCCGACGGTCTCGAACCGCACTTCGAGAACGTCGAGATAGGCATCGCCCGCACTCGGGCCGAATACGAGGACGATCCCGGCGTCAAGGAAATCGAGACGCTGTTCGCCGAGCAGATCGGCCGGGCGAAGCGCTTCATCTACGCTGAAAGCCAGTACTTCGCCTCGCGCCAGATTGCCGAAGCGATGTGCGCCCGCCTGGCCGCGGACGATCCTCCGGAGATCGTCATCATCAACCCTGAGACAGCGGACGGGTGGATCGAATCGACGGTGATGGATCCGGCGCGTGCACGGCTCGTGCGCTCGATCCTGGACGTCGACCGGCAAGCCAAGTTCCGGCTGTTCCTTCCTTACAGCGGCGAAACGCCGATCTACGTCCACGCTAAGCTTCTGATCGTCGACGATGAGATCCTGCGGATTGGCTCGGCGAACTTCAACAACCGCTCGATGGGGCTCGACAGCGAGTGCGACGTGTTCATCGATTGTGAGCGGCCGGCCAATGCCCGCTGTAGCGAGGCGATTCGCGCCCTGCGCCATTCGCTCCTCGCCGAGCATTGCGGGCTCGAGCCGGACGAGGTCGGCGGCCTGATCGAGAAGGCCGGCTCGATGGCCGGGATGATCGAGGCGCTTGGCCGCCGCAATGCGCGGCACCTGCGCCGCTACGAGCCCGAGGAGCTGACCGATCTCCAGATCGAGATGGTCGACCGCCAGATGCTCGATCCCGAGGAACCGGCCGAGATGTTCAGGATCAGGCCGGCAAGGCGTGGCCTTTTGCGCCGGGGCGGCTTATTGGCGCGTGCCATGAAGCGAAGCAAGAAGCGCGGCACGTCATGATCGGGCGGGCCCATGAGTAGCCTCGTCGGTCCCGACGAGGACGATCCGCGCGGCAAGCCGCCCGTGCCCGAGGAGGTGCAGGAAGCCGTCCGCACCCTGATCCGCTGGGCCGGCGACGATCCGGAACGCGAAGGTCTGCGCGACACGCCGCAGCGCGTCGCGCGCGCGTGGAAGGAATACTGCCAGGGCTACGAGGAGGATCCGGCGAGCCATCTGAGCCGGATGTTCGAGGAGGTCGGCGGCTACGACGAGATCGTGCTGCTCAAGGACATCCCGTTCCAGAGCCACTGCGAGCATCACATGGCCCCGATCATCGGCAAGGCGGCGATCGCCTATCTGCCGACCGATCGCGTGGTCGGGATCTCGAAGCTCGCCCGGGTGCTGCACGCCTACGCCCGCCGCCTACAGATCCAGGAGAAGCTGACCGCCGAGGTCGCGCAGTGCATCTGGGACAACCTCGAGCCGCGCGGCGTGGCGGTGGTGATTGAAGCGAGCCATGCCTGCATGACCGCGCGCGGCGTGCGCACGCCCGGGGTCAACATGGTCACCAGCCGGGTCATGGGAATCTTCCGCCGCGATTCCAAGAGCCGCGAGGAAGTGCTCAAGTTGATGGGATACTGAATGACCGCACTGATCGTCCGGGGCGGCAGGCCGCTGTCCGGCCGCGTGGAACCCTCTGCCAACAAGAACGCCGTCCTGCCCGTGCTGTGCTCGACGTTGCTCAGCGACGGGCCGATCACGCTGCGCAACGTGCCCGAGATCACCGACGTCACGCGGATCGTCGAGTTCTTCGGGGAGCTCGGATCGACGGTGACCTGGGACAAGAAGGCCAAGCGCCTCGACATCGATCACTCGACGATCTCGCCGCAGTCAAAGGCCCGCCTGCCGCAGGCCATGCGTGCCTCGATCATGATGATCCCCGGTCTGCTCGTGCGCCTCGGCGAGGCGCGGCTCGAGCATGAGGTCAAGGGCTGCACGCTGGGCGCGCGCGAGATCGATCCGCACGTCGCCGTGTTCCGCGCGTTCGGTGCCGAGGTCAGCCAGACCGGGCATGAGATCGTCTTCCGCGTAACCGGCACCGGGCAGGCGACGCGGATGTGGCTCGAGTACGCCTCGGTCACCACGACCGAGAACTTCATCCTCAGCGCTCTGACGGTGAAGGGCACTTCGCAGATCATCAATGCCGCGTGCGAGCCGCACGTGCAGGAGATGTGTTCCTTCCTCGAGCTGATGGGAGCGAAGATCGTCGGCAAGGGAACCTCGATGGTTTCGGTCGAGGGTGGGCCGAAGCTCGGCGGGGCGGACTACACGTTCTCCGACGACTTCCACGAGGTCGCGACTTTTCTCGCGCTAGCTGCCGTCACCGGCGGCGACATCGCGGTGCGCAACGACCATCCCGAGCACTTCGACCTGATCGACCGGACATTCGCCAAGTTCGGCGCGCGGGTACGGCACGAGAACGGCTGGTCGCGGCTCGAAGCGCCGCCGCGGCTCAAGGTCGAGGAGAACTTCACTTCGCACCTGATCACCAAGGTCGAGGCGGCCCCCTGGCCCTACATCCCGGCCGACCTGCTGCCGATCTTCATCGCGCTCGGGGTCAAGGCCGAGGGCGAGACGATGTTCTGGAACAAGGTCTACGAGGGCGGCCTGACCTGGCACACCGAGCTGGCGCTGTTTGGTGCGCACACGCTGCTGTGCGATCCGCACCGGCTGATCACTTTCGGCGGCGGCGAGCTGGCTCCCGCGACGGTGACCAGCCCGTACATCATTCGCGTGGCGATCGCGCTGCTGATGGTCGCCTCGTCGATCGAGGGCGAATCGACGATCCTCGACGCCGACCCGATCCGCCGCGCGCATCCCGGCTTCGTCGACAACTTCGTCGCACTCGGCGCCGACGTGAAGTGGGTCAAGTAGCGCCGCAGGGACAAACCGGGCAGTCTCGTCGGCGACGGTCCGCAGGTCGGACAGGGAGGCGAGCATGCCGGTCATCGGAATGGGCGGATACTTCTTCCGCGCGAAGGATCCCGAGGTACTGAAGGCCTGGTACCGTGAGCGCCTCGGGGTAGGGGGTGGGATCGGTTTCGATCCTGCAACCGGCCATTCGAACGAATCGGCCTGGTACCAGGAGGGCGGACCCATGGTGTTCGAGCCGTTCAAGGCCGACACGACCTATTTCGCCGCCGACCGGCAGGCGATGGTCAACTTCCGCGTACGCGATCTCGATGGATTGCTCGCCGACCTGCGCGCCGGGGGCGTAGAGGTGTCGCACGAGGAGGAGATGGAGGGTGTTGGGCGCTTCGCCCGCGTCCACGATCCCGAGGGATCCGATTGAGCTGTGGGAGCCAGTGG
>CALCBC010000012.1 GCA_937898525.1 uncultured Sphingomonadales bacterium | reverse complement strand
GCCGTCACCATCGGCGAAGTCGAGTTGAAGTCCTGGCGCTGAATGCGCGAACCGGTGACGACGATCCGGGCGTCTTCGTCTGCGCCGTCCTCTTCCTGGGCCACGGCCGGTGCGGCCATCGCGAATGTGCTGGCGCATCCCGCCAACAGCAGGGCCTTGTAGATGCCCATTGTGTTAAGACTCCTCACTTCGTGCTCCCTTCACAAAAAAGGCGGACGGCAACCCTGCCGGCGCTGCGACTCGTACTACGTTCTGTGGGGCTGACGGACGCGCGACACGGCGCCCGGATTGCCGGGTCGATCACCGATGCGTCGCTGCGCGAATGTCATGGATGACGAGTCCTCCCCTAGCGGCCCTGTCTTGGAATCGCAGGGTCCGTCGGCCCGATCTCATATGGCCACTGGTTGACACTGTCTAGGGGAACGAATGCGGCAAACCTGCGGAAAATGTCGGTTCTCTGCGGGCTGAAGCAGGATTGTTGCGTGATTCCGTCCGGATTGCACGTCGGGGGAATGGCCATCTTCGATTGAAAACATATATATATCATTGCGTTAGGGTTGGATTACCGGAAGTCGGCCGGCGAGGTGTTGCCAAGCTGCATCGCTGGCCAATTCGATGCCGCCCCGCCCGGCAGACGGCAGCGCGCCGAGCGACGCTGGTCGGCGCGGCGGCAAACTGTGCGCGAAGCCGAATTGCGCTCTAGCCTCGCCCGAAAAGCGCTCTAGGGTAGGGGCAAACCACAACGATACGGTCGGGAGAGACCGCGTAGATGGATAAGCGGCCAGTGCCGTCGGGGGACAGGGGAGGGGCCCGTGCGGGCAGGACCGGCGAATGGCGGGCGGTCCTGCACCTTCACGCCGAGCGGGTCTGGCGCAGCAACCCCGACTCGCCAACCTTTGATTCTGAGACGGCGCGGTTCCTCGAGCGGACGCTCGGCCCGCTTGCCGACGACGCCCTCAAGATCGTCGAGGCCTATGCCCTCGGGGCTCGTCGGTCCGCCGACGGACAACTGCCGCCCGAATTCGGCAACCGGCTGGACATCGTGCTCAACGGGATCGAAGCATCGCTAAACCATCGCCGCGATCGGGGCGCGCCCGACGGCCCCCCGCACGTGATCCAGAGCGAACTGTGGCAGATTCTCCGGCGCGTGAGGGAAAGCGCCGACCTCTCCTACTCGCGCGAGCGCAATCTGATCGAGCTCGACCGGAGAATCCTGTTCCTGCTGCAGAGTGCCGGCCCCCTGGTCCCGGCGGAGATCTCGAGCGGCGTAGGCGTCGACAAGGCGCAAGTGAGCCGCTCGGTCAAACGGCTGCTCGCGGAGGGGCTCGTCGAACGCGAGCAGATCCGCGCCCCTCTGCGGCTCACGCGCGACGGCCAGGCGCTGATGAAGCGCATGCTGCGCATGGCCGAGTTGCGCAACCGCGAGCTCACGATCGAGATCGGCGAGGAGGAGCTCAACGAGTTCTACGCCACCGTCGAAATTCTCCTCGACCGTGCCGTCGCGCTTTACGAGCAAGAGCGCCAGTTGGCGCAGGCTGGCGGCAAGGGCGGAGCGGCCGAGCCGCAGGACAAGCCGGGCGAGGGGCGGGGGGCAGAGCGGATAGCGATCGACCGCACGCGTATCGTCTCGCCGCTGATGACGCTGAGCTCGTACTTCAGCCGCAGCGGAGCGCTCGCCTTCAAGCGGCTCACCGGCCTGTCGACTTTCGAAGCCTTCGTGCTTTCGGAGATCGGCATCGATCCGCCGATCGATTGGGCAGACCTGGTCCATGCCCTGGCGCGCGACCACAGCCAGGCGGGCCGCACGGTGCAGGGGCTCATCGAGAAGGGGCTGGTCGAGCGCGAAGGGCGTCCGGGCCGCCGTCACGGCCGTTTCCGCCCGACCCCAGAGGGCGCACGCCTGCATGCGGTGATCCACGAAGCGGGGCGCCAGCGCAGCGCATTCCTGCTCGCGCCGCTCGCCGCCGACCAGCGGACGCGGTTCCTCGCCACGATCGACAAGATTCGCCGCAACGCTGTGGCGCAGCTCGAGCGCGAGCGCGCCTATCAGGAGATCGCCCGCAAGTCCTAGCGGACCCGGCGAACCGGGACGGGATTCTGGTTATCGAAACGCATCAGGAAACTGCCGAGCGCGCCGCGCTCGATCTCCACCACCGAGCCCGCTCGTGGCGCGCGGTAGCTCGAAGAGACGCTCTCTGCGAACAGCCATTCGGCGCCGTCTTCGAGGGTGAAGGCGTAGATCCCGGGTTCGCGCGGACGGATCGAGGCGATTCGCGCGCTGATTTCCTGCAGCTGGCCGGCCGGCGTGGAGAAGCGTTCGCGTGTCCGCACCGCTTCCGCACCGAAGCCTTGCGGGCCGCTGGCCGCAACCGGCGCTCCGCCGCCTTGCGGGCCGGGAGTGCGCCCCGGCACCGCCACACGTGGGGAGCCGCCGAGATTGCGGATATTGTTGTCGTAACAGGCCAACCGTGCGGTCGGGTCGTCGATCTTGGCGCATTCGCGCAGGATATTGACGGCCGTATCCTGGTCGATCTGGGCTCCGGCCGGCGCGCCAGACAGCAGCAATGCGCCGCTGCCGGCCATCGCGATCGTTGCGCCCAGAAACTTCGCACGGTGCGCAGGCATGTACCGGAAACTCCCTCTCGATCCTCCGCACCAATGGCCGCAAGCCTGATATCGCGCAAGGGGCTTGCCGCGCGGAGCCCGCGGATCGCCGGTCAGCCGGCGGGGGTGGGCTGTTCGAGCGCACCGCGTTGTCGCTGGTCTTCCTCCATCGAGCGGAACAGCGCCGCGATGTTGCCCTCGCCGAAGCCTTCGTCGCCCTTGCGTTGGATGAACTCGAAGAACACCGGACCGATCATCAGGCGGCTGAAGATCTGCATCAACAAGCGCGGTTCGCCCTCGCGGGTAGTCCCGTCCACGAGAATGCCTCGCTCGCGCAGCTTCGCCAAGGGCTCGCCGTGGCCGGGCAGGCGGGCCTCGAGCTGGTCGTAGTAGGTGCCGGGCGGCGGCGGGGCGAACTGGAGCCCGAGAGCCTTCAGCGCGTCGAGCGAGTCGTAGAGATTGTCGCTCGCCAGCGCGATGTGCTGGATTCCTTCGCCGTTGTAGGCGCGCAGGTATTCGGCGATCTGGCCCTTGCCGTCTTCGCCGCCCTCCTGGTTGAGCGGAATGCGGATCTTGCCGTCGGGCGCCATCATCACCTTGGTGTTGAGGCCCGAATATTCGCCCGTGATGTCGAACTGCCTGAACTCGCGGAAGCCGAAGATGCGCGAGTAAAACGATTCCCAGTGCGGGATGCGGCCGTTGTAGACGTTGTGCGTCAGGTGGTCGATCGTGTGGAATCCGGCGCCCGGTGGTGACCTTTCCGCGCCGGGCTCGTAGATGAAGTCGATGTCCCAGATGTTGAGCCCGTCGCCGTAGCGGTCGACGAGATAGATCAAGGAATGCCCGATCCCGCGGATCGCCGGGATGTGCAGCTCCATCACGCCCGTGCGGACTTCCACCGGCTCTGCGCCGCGCTCGACCGCGAGCGCGAAGGCCCTGGCCGCATCGCGCACGCGAAAGCCCATGCCGCAGGCGGAGGGACCGTGTTCGGCAGCGAAGTAGGCTGCCGGACTTTTCGGTTCGTAATTGGCAACGAAGTTGATCTGCCCCTGGCGCCACAGCTGGACATCCTTGCTGCGGTGGCGGGCGATTAGGGAAAACCCCATCCGCTCGAAGGCGCGTTCGAGCACGCCCTTCTCGGGGGCGCAGAACTCGAGGAATTCGAAGCCGTCGAGGCCCAGCGGGTTTTCGAAAAGGTCTGACATAGTTTCCAATGTAACCTCTTGGGCGCCGCGGCACAAGGTCGAGCTTCCGGCGGCCTCTTCTGGTCGACAGCTTCTCCATCTTTGGCGGAAATCGCTTGAATCCCCACGCCAACTATGATTCCCTTGATCCATGAAGGGCAACGTCGACAACAGCGGGATCGTACGGGAAAAGCTGGTCCGGGTGGCCGCCCTAGGATTCCTGCTGGTTATCGGCGGACTCGCGCTTGCGGGGCCGTACGGGCTCCTCGCGTGGGGCGAAAGCGTTGCCCTGCTCGAAAAGCGCCAGCAGCAGATCGCCCTGCTGCGCGCAGAGACTGCCGAGCTCGACAACCTCGTGAAGCGCCTCGACCCCGATCACGTCGATCCGGACCTCGCGACCGAACTGCTGCGCAAGAATCTCAACGTTGCGCATCCCGACGAATACGTCATCGAGATCGAACCGGCACCCTGAAGGGCAACGGCAGGAAGGCGCATTCGGGGCGTTGCCAGCGCGGTCGCGTCCGTCTTATAGGCGAGCCGAACACTCCCCCCGTTGGGGCGTGAACAGAGGAAGTCGCCTTGGCCCGAGCCGCCCGTTCCAATGCCGCCAAGACCAAGCGGAACAGTTCTGAAGACGCCGCAGCAAGTTCTGGAAATTTCGAGCTTCGTAGCCTTCAGGAGCGGTTCGAGAAGAACCGCCGCTACAAGGCCGAACCGGAGCTTCTGCTGCACCTCTACGAACAGATGCTGCTGATCCGCCGCTTCGAGGAGAAGGCCGGGCAGCTCTATGGTCTCGGCCTGATCGGCGGGTTCTGCCATCTCTACATCGGCCAGGAGGCCGTCGCGGTCGGGCTGCAGTCGGCACTGCAGGAAGGCAAGGACAGCGTCATCACCGGCTACCGCGATCACGGCCACATGCTCGCCTACGGGATCGACCCCAAGATCATCATGGCCGAGCTGACCGGGCGCCAGGCCGGCATCTCGAAGGGCAAGGGCGGCTCGATGCACATGTTCAGCACCGAGCACGCGTTTTACGGCGGGCACGGCATCGTCGGCGCGCAGGTGCCGCTCGGCGCGGGCCTCGCCTTCGCGCACAAGTACCGCGACGATGGCGGCATCTGCCTCGCCTATTTTGGGGATGGCGCGGCCAACCAGGGCCAGGTCTACGAGACCTTCAACATGGCCTCGCTGTGGAACCTGCCGATCGTGTTCGCGATCGAGAACAACCAGTACGCGATGGGCACTTCGGTCAAGCGCAGCTCGGCCGAGATCGAGTTCTACCGCCGCGGCACGGCGTTCCGCATCCCGGGCATGGACGTCAACGGAATGGACGTTCTCGAGGTGCGCCAGGCGGCGGAAGTGGCCTTTGCCCACGTGCGCGAGGGCAACGGTCCGGTGCTGATGGAGCTCAATACCTACCGCTATCGCGGCCATTCGATGTCGGACCCCGCCAAGTACCGCACGCGCGAGGAAGTGCAGAACGTGCGCGAGCACAGCGACCCGATCGAGGGGGCCAAGGCCGACCTGCTCAAGCTGGGCGTCGACGAGGAAAAGTTGAAGGACATCGACAAGCGGATCAAGGCGCAGGTGGCCGAAGCGGCCGACTTCGCCGAAACCTCTCCCGAGCCGTCACCTGACGAACTCTACACCGACGTGCTGGTGGGGAGCTACTGATGGCGATCGAACTCAAGATGCCCGCGCTCTCGCCGACGATGGAAGAGGGCACTCTGGCCCGGTGGCTGGTCAAGGAAGGCGACACCGTCTCCGCCGGCGACGTTCTCGCCGAGATCGAGACCGACAAGGCGACGATGGAATTCGAATCGATCGACGAAGGCACCGTCGGAAAAATCCTCGTGCCCGAAGGCTCCGAAGGGGTGAAGGTCGGCACGGTCATCGCGGTGCTCGCAGCCGAGGGCGAGGATGTCGCGAGCGCAGCGGCCCCGGCGCCTGCCGCAGCTGAAACGCCTGCCGAAGAGCAGAAATCGAGCGAATCCGAAGCGCCAAAGGGCAAGGCGCCGTCCGGCACGGAAAAGCTCGCGGCGACGGCGAAGCCGGTGTCCGATCCCGACGTACCGCCTGGGACCAACATGGTCAGGCTGACCGTGCGCGAGGCACTGCGCGACGCGATGGCCGAGGAAATGCGCCGCGACGAGCGCGTGTTCGTGATGGGCGAGGAAGTTGCCGAGTACCAGGGAGCCTACAAGGTCACCCAGGGGCTCCTCGAAGAGTTTGGCCCCAAGCGTGTGATCGACACTCCGATCACGGAGTACGGCTTTGCCGGCATCGGCACGGGTGCGGCAATGGGCGGCCTGAGACCGATCGTCGAGTTCATGACCTTCAACTTCGCGATGCAGGCGATCGACCACATCGTGAACTCGGCAGCCAAGACCAACTACATGTCAGGCGGCCAGATGCGCTGCCCCGTGGTGTTCCGCGGGCCGAACGGCGCTGCCAGCCGCGTCGCCGCCCAGCACAGCCAGAACTTCGGCCCCTGGTACGCGAGCGTCCCCGGCCTCATCGTCATTGCGCCTTACGACGCGTCGGATGCCAAAGGCCTGCTCAAGGCTGCGATCCGCAGCGAAGATCCGGTCGTGTTCCTCGAGAACGAACTGGTCTACGGCCGCAGTTTCGAAGTTGCCCAGCTCGACGACCACGTGCTGCCGATCGGCAAGGCGCGGATCGTGCGCGAGGGCAGCGACGTGACGATCGTATCCTACTCGATCGGTGTCGGCCTCGCGCTCGAAGCGGCCGAAACGCTGGCAGGGGAGGGGATCGATGCCGAGGTGGTCGACCTGCGCACGTTGCGTCCGCTTGATCGCGAGACGATCCTCGCCAGCCTCGCCAAGACCAACCGCCTTGTGATCGCCGAGGAGGGCTGGCCGACCTGCTCGATCGCCTCCGAAGTGATGGCGATCTGCATGGAGGACGGCTTCGACCATCTCGACGCACCGGTGCTGCGCGTGTGCAACGAGGACGTGCCGCTACCTTACGCGGCCAACCTCGAGCACCTCGCGCTGATCGACGCCGGGCGGATCGCCGAGGCGGCGAGAAAGGTCTGCTACCGTAATTAGCTGCAGGAAGACGGGGCGACGCCCTCGGTATTGTAGATGCCGCCTCCACCGGGTCCCGGGTAGTCGCGGTCGTCGCGCACGACCATGGCGGCGGTCTCGTGGATCTTTCTGTCGGCGAACATCGCGTTGGAAAGAAACAGCGGTTTGTACTGATAGGCGATCTCGACGAACATCACGCCCGTATCCTGGGGAGCCGTCACCTGGTTCGTTGCGGGCCCCATCGCGACGATTTTGTCGTCACCGGCGTCGCCATAACTGGAGTCCCAGTCGAGCGAGCCGAAGCAGCGTTGCCAGCGGATCATGTGCTTCGTGTCGTTAGGCATTCGTTCGAGACTCGACAGGATCACGCGGCCGTTGGCGGCGAGATCGAGAGTGCCGCTCTGCAACTGGGCGCCGGTGAACAGGTCGTTGATCTGCGCCTCAGTGATGCGCGGCTTGGCTAGCAGCGAATCGATGCCGATGCGTGAGGCGTTGTCTGCCACGTGCAGCGCGAGCTGGCTCACTCGCATCTTGGTGGTGACGTAGTTCGACAACTCGATGCCGCCCAGGAACAGCGGGACGATCACCACAAGCGAGTAGGCGAACTCGACCATGGCCACGCCGTCCTGTGCGGCGCGCAGGCGGCTGAAGAGACTGCGGGCGGCGGCAATCATGAGCAGGTTCTCGTCGTCGGCGCGTCGTAGGAGTCCTGGTCACCGTAAGGCTGGTTGGCGAGAACCGTACTGGTCGTCAGGCGCTGCCTCGAAGGCACGTCGATGAACGCGTGCAAGGGAAACAGGCGATCGTACTCGACCGTTACGATGTAGACCACATTGTCGCGTGCGCCTGCGCGATCGATCGAGTCACCGCCGTCGGCATCCCATACGCCATTGTTGTTGACGTCGATGAAGCTCTCGCCGTTGTCGCACACGCCATTGGCAAAGGGGCCGCTGGGCGAATCGTTGAACTCTTCCGCGGCCGCCGCCGCGGCGTCGGTAAAGGTGCGATAGAACCGGCGGCTGAAAGTGATCTCGGCATTGCGATTGAGCGGCAGCAGCTGGTTCCTGACCACCGTGTCGATCTTGCTTCTGACCGTGTCGGTGTTGCCGGATGCGCTCTCGAGCGAAGAGTCCCGAGCGGCCTTCTGAACCGCCCCCTCCAGCACGGTCTTCATATAGAGCGTGTGGCCGATGTCGAACCCGCCGAACAGCAGCAGGAAGAGTACGGGCGAAATGAGCCCGAACTCGGTGATCGTCGCACCATCGTCGGCTCGACCGAGCCGACGATGGCGGGCAGTTTGACGGAGGGCTCGCGCGATCACTGCGTAAGCCTCAGGTCGGCGATTTCGGACGCAATCTGCTTGAACCGCTCGATAAGTGCGTCTTCGTCCGCGGCGCTGTAGTAATGGCCCGGCGAGGCGCAGTTCTGCAGGCGCGCCTCGTTGGCCGCGTTGACGCCGCCGCCGTAAGAGATGACCCACAGCGTGATATTCATGTTCTTGACCGCGGTGCAGAGCACCTCGAGCCGGGCGTTCACGAGCTGGGTGAGCTGAGTGGAGCTTGGCGCATAGGTGGTTTGTCGCCTCGCCCACCACGACGAGCCGTACGCGTCCAGGTTGTTGGTGTAGGTCTGCGCGTCACCGTCGGTCATGAAGATCATGTGGCGCTGGATGCTGCCGCCTTTCGCGGTGAAGGCGTTTTCGCTTGCGAAGATCCCGGTGGGAGAAAGCAGGCGAGCGCCCCACAGCATGCCGATGTCGTGGTACGTGCCGATCGAGTCCGCCTTGAGCGAGGCCATGTAGGTTTCGAGCGAACCGGGCGTATTGTACTCGGCGAGCTTTCGCGCCTCGTTCGGGCAGTAGTAGCCCTTGCTGGTCCCATCCTCCAGGTTCTGGTTGCGATTCAGGTCGGCGCTTTCGACGCTGCTCAGCGTCCTGTTGCTCCTGTTCGACCCGGTGTAACGTCCCCAGAAAACGCCCGGTATCAGCGGCTTCCACTGGGTGGCGACATTCCCGGTGCTGGGCACGAGGTTGATGTCGGCGTCCAGCGCCGTTGACGGGATCGTCTCCCAGTCGTTGCCGGGGTTGCTCTTGTTGCTCTGGTATGTCTGGCGCTCCTCGATGCACCCGTCCCATGTGACTTCGAGGGTCGCCGGAATCTTCAGCTTTGTCATGCTGTTCTGGCCGGACAGGTACACGGTAGGCCCATCCTGGATGCTGTAGCGTGGAATCGAGAGCGTCCCGTTCCAGTTGTAGCCGCCTGCCTTGAGGCTGGTCAGATCCAGACTCTGCTTCTCGTAAACGAAGTGCTTCAAATGTTCATGTTCAGTCCAGAACACCTGCCGCGACGCGCTCCCGGTCCGGGACCGCGTGTAGGACCGGTTGTTGGACTGCTGCAGCCGGCAGCGGTCACCGCTGGAGTAATAACGATAGCGGTAGCCTTTGACGGTGTGGTTCTCGTTCTGGATGTAGTTCACCGTCTGCGTCGCCGCCGGATAGACTGGCGCGGGCGGCGTGCCGTTCTGTTGCTCGGCCTGCAGGGTGCCCGAATCGGTGTAGGCCAGCATGCGATTGGAGCCCGACCCCAGAACGTTGAGAGCCTCGCACTGGGTCTGGGAGAGATTTCGGCGCTTTGTGTAGGCGGTTCCGTTGATCGTGACCGTCGAGCCGCCCGACGTGGAAATGTCCTGCCAGTTCGAGTAGTCGCCAGCGTTCGTCAGCGTCGGGGGGTTCGACCAGTTACCCCAGGTCTTTGAACCGACCGGACCGGTCGTCCAGGAGTGGACGGTTTCGAACACCGGCCTGCGCGTGTCGAACTGGTCCCACTCGTCGGGCATCCAGTCGTTGTGCAGCAAGCGCCCGACGTTGACGTTGACCGCATAGGGCACGAACCCTAGTCGGATCTGCGCGGTGCCCGTGTACTGGGTCGCAGTCGGGTCGTTAGCGCCGTTGCAGTTCTCGTTGGTATTGACCCTGAGCAGGGCCTCGTAGAAGCACTTCACGGCGCTTCTGAGCCCCTTGATCTTGGCGTTCGACTGCTCGCTTGTCGCGTAGGTGCAGCCCGGCTGACAGTTCATCGAGCTGGTCACGTCGAGCACGAACATCACGTCCGTGTTCGGGATTTCCATCTTTGCGGTGCAGGTGACGGTGACCCGCGACACCTCCTTGCCGAAAATCCGCATGATCGTCATCGGGACGTCGGCGCTGGCTACGCCCGTGACCGTGCCGTCGTCCTCGGTGAATTCACGATCGAGGTTTTCGGTGCCGTAGCTGCCATCCTCGAAGTTCGCGGCGAACATCTCGTAGGCCCGGCCGCGCGAGCTGGTTGGGCCATTGGTCGTCCAGCTTCCCGAAGCCATGACCTTGCGCCCGGCCAGCGCGCCCGCATCGCACGCCTGTTGCAGACGGGTCTTGGTGATGTAGATGCGGGTCATGTCGACCGCGCCACCGATCAGCCCGGCCAGCGGAAAGAAGGCCGCAGCCGTGATCGCCAGCGTGTTACCCGAAGTGCTTTGAGCCAGCCTCTGGAGAAAGGCGCCATTCCGCGTCGGCTTCATGGGGATCCTCGCAGCTGAATCGGGACGGTCGAACTGACGCCGATAGCGGGTTGTGGTGTGTGAATGTTCAAACCTTAGGGTTAAGACTCCGTTATGAGCGCCTTGCCCTCAGCCCAGAGGCTCGCCGTGACCTACGCGCCGGCCCGTAGCCGGCCGCTAATCGTGTCCCTGCTCGAACTGGATGCGCGGCTGGCCGCAATCCTGCGGGCACGCCGCGAGCCGCTCGCGGCACAACTCCGCCTCGCCTGGTGGCGCGACACGTTGCGACGGTCGCCGAACGATTGGCCCGGCGGCGAACCGCTGCTCGAGGCGCTGCGCAATTGGCGCGACCCGACGCCGCTAGCGGAGCTGGTCGATGGATGGGAAGCGCTGCTCGCCGAGCGCCTGACGCCCCCGGAGATAGCCGAATTCGTCGGCGGGCGGGGCCGCGCTTTCGCCTCAGTGGCTGAGGAGCTCGGAGTCGGAGCCGTCGACGATGCAGCCGAAGCGGCGCGCATTTGGGCCTTCGCCGATCTCGCCGCAAACCTGTCGGAGGGCGCCGAGCGGGCACTGGTGATCGAATACGGCCGCGGGCTCGGTCCGCCACCCCGGCTCTCGGCCTCGTTGCGGCCGCTTGCCGTGCTGGCCGCACTCGGCGCCGCGGCGCTGGCGCGGGGTGGGGGCGACCTCCTTGCCGGGCCGGGAAGCCTGTTTCTCGCCTTGCGGACAGGGCTCACAGGGAGGTAGGCTGCGCGACGAGGGTAAAGGGGGGACTTGCCCGTGAACCGCGTCGTGCTCGGTGCCGCCATCGCCTTGCTGCTGCTCGGCATCGGGCTGTTCTGGCTCCAGGGCCGCGCGGAAGTCGAGCAGGGCGCCCCGCCGCCCGTGGCTCCCGTCGCAGAACCCGAGGGCTTGCCGAGTGCGGACGTGGCCGGACTGCGTGGACCGGATCCGCCCGAAGCGACCGCGCTGAGCCGCGAGGAGCAGCGCTTCTTTCGCTACGACCGCAACCGCGACCGCCGGATCACCCGGGAAGAAATGCTGTCTTCCCGGACCGATGCCTTCCGCAAGCTCGACGTCGACGGCAACAACCTGCTGACCTTCGAGGAATGGGCCGTGGCGACCGCGGAGAGGTTCGACAAGGCCGACGCCAACGGCGATCGAGAGCTGAGCCCGGCCGAGTTCGCCACCACTGCGCCACGCCCGGCGAGCACGACCCGTTGCAACTGCTGACCGGTCTCCAGGTGTCCGCCGGTCAGGCGGGGACCGCCGTGCTTTTCGCGAGCCATTCGCCGAAGTCGGCCTTGGCCCGCTCTGTGTAGGCTTCCTTGCGCTGCTTCTTCTTCACGTCTGCCAGCGGCGGAAACAGCCCGAAGTTGACGTTCATCGGCTGGTAGCTGTCGGCCTCGGCGTCGCCGGTGATATGGGCCAGCAGCGCGCCCATCGCGGTCGTGCGCGGCGGCGGCAGCCACGCGCGCCCGGCCAGCTCGGCGGCCGCCATCAGCCCCGCCAGCAGGCCGACGGCCGCGCTCTCGACGTAGCCCTCGCACCCGGTGATCTGACCCGCGAACCGGATATGCGGTGCGCGCTTCAGCCTCAGTTGCCGGTCGAGCAGCGTCGGCGAATTGAGGAACGTGTTGCGATGCATCCCGCCGAGCCGCGCGAACTCGGCGTTCTCGAGCCCCGGAATCGTGCGGAACAGCCGTACTTGCTCTCCGTGCTTCAGCTTGGTCTGGAACCCGACCATGTTCCACAGCGTGCCCAGCTTGTTGTCCTGCCTGAGCTGTACGACCGCATAGGGCCAGCGCCCGGTGCGCGGATCGTCAAGCCCGACCGGCTTCATCGGTCCGTGGCGCAGCGTGTCGACCCCACGCTCGGCCATCACCTCGATGGGCATGCAACCTTCGAAGTAGGGAGTGTTGGCCTCCCACTCCTTGAACTCGCCCTTCTCGCCGTCGAGCAGGCCCTGCACGAAAGCGAGGTACTGCTCCTTGTTCATCGGGCAGTTGATATAGTCCTTGCCGTCGCCCTTGTTCCATCGCGACTGCATCCAGCAGATCGACATGTCGATACTGTGGCGGTGGACGATCGGTGCGATCGCGTCGAAGAACGCGAGACTTTCCGCCCCGGTTGCACGGCCGATGCTTTCGGCGAGGGAAGCGGCGGTCAGCGGACCGGTCGCGATGATCGTCAGCCCGGCCTCGGGCAAGGTGTCGACCTTCTCTCGCGCGATCTCGACGTTGGGATGCTGCTCGAGGGTCTTCTGGACTTCGGCCGAGAACACATCCCGATCGACCGCCATCGCCGAGCCGGCCGGCACCCGCGCGACTTCCCCCGCGCGCATGATCAACGAATCGAGCCGGCGCATCTCGTGGTGCAACAGGCCGACCGCGTTGCGCTCGTCGTCGTCGGAGCGGAAACTGTTCGAGCAGACCAGCTCGGCGAGCCCGTCCGTCTGGTGAGCCGGCGTGGTCCCGCCGCCGCCACGCATTTCCGACAGTCGGACGCGGATGCCGCGGCGGGCGAGCTGCCAGGCGGCCTCGCTTCCGGCGAGGCCGCCGCCGATGATGTGAACCTGGTGCATGGCCATGTCCATATCGGCTCGTCCCGCGTTTGGTAACCCGGGCGGGGTCGGAGATCATGTTGGGCACGGATCCATGCGGCGCAACCCTTGCGCGGGCGGACCGCCGCGCTAGGCATCGCACATGAGCCGCCGTGCCCTCGCCGAGAAACGTCCGTTGCTGCTCGGCAGCATCGTTGCCGCGCTGGCGTTCTACTACCTGCGCTGGCAGCCGTTGCCCGAAGCCTACCTGATCCCGCTCAAGGGCGCGGCTGTCGGCCTGCTCGCGCTCTACCTATGGCTGCGGCATTCGAGCCCCGATGCGCGTCTGATGGCCTGGGCCTTCGGAGCCGCGGCGCTCGGCGACATGGCAATTGAGATCGATCGGACGATCGGGGCACTGCTGTTCTTCCTCTATCACGTGCTCGCGCTCGGCGTGTACCTGCGCAACCGGAGGCCGGGCCTCGTGCCGACGCAGAAATGGGCGGTCGCCGCACTGCTGCTGCTGACCCCGGCGATCGCCTGGTTCATGCCGGCCGACCGCGCCGAAGCCCCGAGCGTCGTGCTCTATGCACTCGCATTGGGGGCTATGGCCGCCGGCGCCTGGGCGAGCGTGTTCCCGCGCTACCGTGTCGGCTCTGGCGCCGTGCTGTTCGTTGCCGCCGACATGCTGCTGTTCGCCGAGATGGGCCCGCTTCAGGGGCACATCGTGCCGCAGATCCTCGTCTGGCCAGTCTACTTCCTCGGGCAGCTGCTGATCGCGACCGGGGTGGCGCTCACCTTGCGCAAGCGCGATCCCGAGCTGCGGGTGGTGGTCAACAATTAGGCTGCCAAGCGCGCGGCGTAAGCCTTCATCGCCGTCGTCATCCAGTCGAGAAAGCCCTCTCCATTCTTGTCGAACTGGGTGCGGAAGTCCGGATGGGCGAGATAGAGATCGGCGAGCCCAGCGTAAGCTTCGGGTGGACAGGCCCGATCCCACATCTTGGCGATCCAGGCATGGTGGCGAGCGAGCAGCGCATCATTCGCCGGGTCCTCTGGCTCTACCCTGTTGGCGAAAGCGGCGGCCAGCGGCGCGCTGACTTCGCCTCCTTCCGCCAGGTGGGCGGCCATGCCCTCGTTGCCCAGCGAATTGAGCTTCGACTTGCTGTCCTCGATCCGTTGGCGCATGTCGCCGCCGAAGCGGTCGACCATCCAATCTTCGTATTCCGCCTGTTTCTCGGGCGAGAATCCCTCGTAGAGATCCTTGTCATTCATCGTGCCTTCTCCGTTGAGTTCCGCAATGGTGCGGTCGATCGTGCGGAGGAGTTGGCGAGAACGCTCGACCCGTTCGGCCAGTATCTCGCGGTGTCGCGAGAGGATGGCCACGCGGTCCGGTCCTTCGCGCGCGAGTAACTGGCCGATCTCCTGCAGCGGCACGCCGAGCTCGCGGTGGAACAGGATGTCCTGGAGGCGCAGCAGTTCCTCGCGGCCATAGTAGCGATAGCGGTTTTCGCCGACGAACGCCGGCTTGAGCAGCCCGATTTCGTCGTAGTAATGCAGCGTGCGCACCGAGACCCCGGAGAGCCGCGCGAGCTGCTTGACGGTGTAGGTTGCCATGTCGTCGTCCTTCCGCAGGACGCTCGATAGTCCCTCACGCCGCGTGAGGGTCAAGGAGAACAGCGGGCTCGACCAGCCGGAGAAGGGGAGGGGGCGTTACGCCCCCTCGCTGTCGTCGATGTCGTCGCGAGCCTGCTCGATCTGCGGCGGCGTTTCCTCGCTGCCGCGGCCGACCATCTCCTCGACGATCGCCTCCTCGGCTTCGTTCTCCGGCGCTTCCTGATCGTCGAGCCGCACGGCGCTGACCACGTGCTCGCCCTCGGCGACGTCGAACAGCTTCACGCCTGCCGTGCTGCGCCCGATCACGCGCAGCGAATCGAGCCCGATGCGGATCAGCTTGGCCTGGTCGGTCACCAGCATCAGCTGGTCGGCCGTGGTCGCGGTGAAGCTCGCCACCACCGGACCGTTCCGGGCGATGTTGTCGATGTTGGTGATGCCCTGGCCACCGCGTCCGGTACGGCGGTACTCGTAAGCCGAGCTGAGCTTGCCGTAGCCGTTGGCGCAGACCGTGAGGATGTACTGTTCCTTCGCGGCCAGCTCGGCGAACCGCTCGTCGCTCATCTTGCGCGGCTGACGATCGGGATCGTCAGGCTTCCACGGCGCGTGGCGCAGGTAATCCTCGCGCTCTTCCTGGTCCTTCACGCCGACGCGATGGAGGATCGACAGCGAGACGACCTCGTCGTCGCCCTTGAGGCTCATCCCGCGCACCCCGGTCGAGGTGCGGCTCTGGAACTCGCGAATCTCGTCGGCGGCGAAGCGGATCGCCTTGCCCTGGCGGCTCGCCAGCAGCACGTCGTCACTCGAATCGAGCAGGGCAACGCCGATAAGCCGGTCGTCGCTGCCCTCCTCGAACCGCATCGCGAACTTGCCGTTCGACGGGATGTTGGCGAACGCGTCCATCGAGTTGCGCCGCACGTTGCCCTTGGCCGTGGCGAACACGACGCTGAGCGCGCCCCAGGTATCCTCGTCCTCGGGGAGCGGCAGCACGGTCTGGATCGTCTCGCCCTGGTCGAGAGCCGGCAGCAGGTTGACGATCGGCCGCCCGCGCGTCGCCGGTCCACCCTCGGGCAGGCGCCAGACCTTGAGCCGGTAGACCTTGCCCGCGGTCGTGAAGAACAGCACCGGGTTATGCGTCGAGGTGACGAACATCTCCTTGACGGCGTCTTCTTCCTTCGTGGCCATGCCCGCGCGGCCCTTGCCGCCGCGGTTCTGCGCCCGGAAGGTCGAGAGCGGAGTGCGCTTGATGTAGCCGTCGAGGGTCACGGTCACGACCATTTCGTCGCGCTCGATGAGGTCCTCATCCTCGATCCCGTCCCACGCCGGGGCGATCTCCGACAGCCGCGGCGTCGCGTACTGCTTGCGGATCTCGGCCAGCTCGCGCCGCATGACCTCGTAGAGTTTGCGCCGGTCGGCGAGGATCGCCAGGTATTCCTCGATTGCGCCCGCCAGCACCTTGAGCTCGTCGCCGATCTCGTCGCGGCCGAGGGCGGTCAGACGGTGCAGGCGCAGATCGAGGATCGCCTTCACTTGCGCTTCTGACAGCCGGTAGTGGCCCGCCGACGCGCCGAGGTCGGGCTCGACGGCCTCGACCAGCGTGAGATAGGGCGCGATCTCTCCGGTCGGCCATTCCTTCTCGAGCAACCGCGTGCGCGCCTCGCCCGGGTTGGACGAGCCGCGGATCATCGCCACGACCTCGTCGAGGTTCGACACCGCGACCACGAGTCCAAGCAGGATGTGCGCCCGGTCGCGCGCCTTGTTGAGTTCGAACTTGGTCCGCCGGGTGATGACCTGCTCGCGGAACTGGATGAATGCCTGGATGATGTCGCGCAGCGACAGCGTCTCCGGCCGGCCGCCACGGATCGCCAGCATGTTGGCGGGAAAGCTCGCCTGCGCGGGCGTGTGCCGCCACAGCTGGTTGAGTACGACCTCGGGTGTCGCGTCGCGCTTGAGGTCGATCACCACGCGCACGCCGGCGCGGTTCGATTCGTCGCGGATGTCGGAAATGCCCTCGATCCGCTTGTCCTTGGCCGCATCCGCGATCTTTTCGACCAGCGCGGCGAGACCGACCTGGTAAGGAATGCTGGTCAGCACGATTGAACGCCGGTCGCCGCGACCTTCCTCGATCACGTGCCGGCAACGCTGCAGGATCGAACCGCGACCCGTGGTGTAGGCCGCGCGGCTACCGGCGCTGCCGAGGATCAGCGGCGCCGTCGGGAAATCCGGCCCGGGAATGTACTCGATCAGCTCCTCGGAGGTGATCGCCGGGTTGTCAATGAATGCGAGGCAGCCGTCGATCACCTCGCCGAGGTTGTGCGGCGGGATGT
Organism: uncultured Sphingomonadales bacterium; assembly: GCA_937898525.1. Classification (GTDB taxonomy): domain Bacteria; phylum Pseudomonadota; class Alphaproteobacteria; order Sphingomonadales; family Sphingomonadaceae; genus Croceibacterium_A. Next base: position 56,625 of record CALCBC010000012.1, on the reverse strand, counting down.
TGGTCGCCATGCCGACGGCAATGCCGCCCGCCCCGTTGACCAGCAGATTGGGGAACCGAGCCGGCAGCACCGACGGCTCGCGCCGGCTGCCGTCGTAGTTGTCGACGAAGTCGACCGTGTCCTTGTCGATATCCTCGAGCAGCGCCATCGCCGGCTTCGCCAGCCGCGCTTCGGTGTAGCGCTCCGCGGCCGGAGGGTCCGGGTCCATCGAGCCGAAATTGCCCTGGCCGTCGATCAGCGGCACGCGCATCGACCACGGTTGCGCCATGCGCGCCAGCGCGTCGTAGATCGCCTGGTTGCCGTGGGGATGGTAATTGCCCATCGTGTCGCCGGTGATCTTGGCGCTCTTTCGATAGGGCCGTCCGGGTACGAAGCCGCCTTCCTGGCACGCCCACAGGATGCGCCGGTGGACCGGCTTGAGGCCATCGCGCACGTCCGGCAGCGCGCGGCTCACGATCACGCTCATCGCGTAATCGAGGTACGAGGTCTTCATCTCATCGACGATGTCGATGCGTTCGAACTCGCCCGGGGTGGCGGGCGGCTCAAGGGTATCGGTAGTGTCGTTCACCTGCGCGGTTGGCCCGTCTTGTTGATCTGTCGTTCTGTCGCAACGGCCCTAGGCCATCGGGCCCGAACAGGCCAGCGGATGGGGGGCAAGGGCGGTGCGTATCGTCCCTTTTTCCACACTTGCCGACGGTTCGGACGGGCGCCGGCGCGATGGGAGAGTTCGCATGGTTAAATCGGCATTCATGCGCCGATTTCTAGGACCGAATTGCAATTTCCCGTGTTTGGCGGCAGTAGCGCGCCCGATTGTTTCCGGTCTGGGGATGCCGGTCACCCTTCAGGAGAATTAACGACGATGCTTCGCAGGACCCCTTCCGCTCGCGGCGTGCGCGGATTTGGATCGGCTATCGGTTTGGCACTGGCGCTTGCCGGCGGTGCGGTTGTCCTTACCAGCGTGACGGCTACGCCGGCTGCCGCCCAGCGCAGCGGACGGAACCGGGCTCCCCAGGCGGACCTCTCGGACGCGTTCATCCAGGCCTATCGGCCGATGGCAGATGTGGTGACGGCCGAAACCGGCGATTATGCCTCGGTCAAGCCGCAGGTTCCGGGACTTGTCAGCGCGATCCAGACCCCCGACGACCGGTTGGCCGCGGGCAATCTCATCCTGCAGCTCGGCAACAAGCTCAGCGATCCGACGCTGCAGCGCCAGGGCCTCGAGCTGATGGTCGAGAGCGGCAAGGTCGATCCGGCGCAACTCGGCCAGTTCCAGTTCTTCATCGGCAGCCTCGCCTACGATGCGAAGGACTGGGCTGCGGCGCGCACGGCGTTGCAGGCAGCGATTGCCGCCGGCTACACCGAAGGCGATCCCGAGGTGATGATTGCCGAGAGCTATTTCGGCGAGAACCAGGCCGCCCCGGGGCTCGAGTACCTTGCCCAGGTGGTCGACAAGCGGAAGGCAGCCGGCCAGGAGGTACCCGAATCCTGGCTCGTACGCGGTCTTCAGGTCTCATACCAGGCGCGGCTCGCGGACCAGGCGGTCGAATGGTCGTCGCGGCTCGTGTCGCAGAATCCGAACCCGACGAACTGGCAGCGCGCGCTCCAGGTCGTCAATTCGCTGGCGACCCTCGATCCGCAGGCGCAGCTTGACCTGCTGAGGCTGATGCTGACGACCGACGCCATGAAGGAACGCGCCGAGTTCGTCGCCTATATCGAGGCGGCCGATCCGCGGATCATGGCCAACGAGGTCGCCAGGGTGCTCGATGCGGGCGTCCAGAACGGGGCATTCACGACCGGCGAGGAGTATTACGCAGACGTCAAGCGCGTCGTGGACGAGCGCGCGGCGCAGGACCGCGCCGAGGCGCCCGCGCTGGCCGAGGAGGCCCGCGGCGCGGCGAACGGCAATGCCGCGCAGAACGCCGGCGACGTGTTTCTCTCGCTCGGCTCCTGGGCCGAGGCCGAGGAGATGTATGCGCTGGCGCTGGAGAAGGGCGTGGCCGACCGCGATCGCGCGCTGACCCGGCTCGGTATCGCCCAGGCCCAGCAGGGCAAGAATGCCGAAGCCCGGGCAACCTTCGAGCAGGTTGGTGGCGCGCGGGTCCCGGTCGCGCGGATGTGGACCGCCTACGTCGCGAGCCGCGCCTGAGCGCGGCTTCGCAGGTAAGCGCGAGGAGACGCGGACCGCGTCCCCCCGATCGGGCGGCGCGCACTCCCCGCCAGCTTAGACGTTGAACTTGAAGTGCAGGACGTCGCCGTCCTGCACCAGGTAGTCCTTGCCTTCCTGGCGCAGCTTGCCCGCCTCGCGAGCGCCGGCCTCGCCCCCGAGCGCGACGTAGTCGTCGTAGGCGATCGTCTCGGCGCGGATGAAGCCCTTCTCGAAATCGGTGTGAATCTCGCCGGCCGCCTGCGGCGCCCTGGCGCCGTCGCGGAAGGTCCACGCGCGGGCTTCCTTCGGGCCGACAGTGAAGAAGGTCTTGAGTCCGAGCAGCTTGTAGCCCGCACGGATGACCCGGGCGAGGCCGGTCTCCTCGAGCCCCAGCTCCTTCAGATACTCAGCGCGCTCTTCGGGTTCCATCGCCACCAGCTCGGCCTCAATGGCAGCCGAGACCACGACCGCCTCGGCGCCCTCCGCTGCGGCCTTCTCGAACACCTTGGCCGAAAGCGCGTTGCCGTCGGCCGCGTCCTCCTCGGCGACGTTGCAGACGTAGAGCACCGGCTTCGCGGTCAGTAGCTGCGCCTGTGCGAAGACCCGCGCCTCCTCGTCGTCCTTCGGCTCGGTCAGACGCGCCGGTTTGCCCTCACGCAGCAACTCGAGCGCCTGGCCGAGTACGCTGGCAGTGATCCTGGCTTCCTTGTCGCCACCCGTCGCGCGCTTCTGTGCGGCGGGCACGCGCTTCTCGAGGCTCTCGAGGTCGGCGAGCATCAGTTCGGTCTCGACCACCTCGGCATCCGCGATCGGGTCGACCTTGTTGGCGACGTGCTGGATGTCGTCATCCTCGAAACAACGCAGCACGTGGACGATCGCGTCGACCTCGCGGATATTGCCGAGGAACTGGTTGCCGAGTCCTTCGCCCTTGCTCGCACCCTTCACGAGCCCGGCGATGTCTACGAACGCCAACTGCGTCGGGATGATCTTGGCGCTGCCGGCTATCGCGGCAAGCTTCTCGAGCCGCTCGTCGGGCACCGCGACCTGGCCCACGTTCGGCTCGATCGTGCAGAATGGGTAGTTGGCGGCCTGCGCCGCCTGCGTTTCGGTCAGAGCGTTGAACAGGGTCGACTTGCCGACGTTCGGCAACCCAACGATCCCGCAGCGGAATCCCATGGACAGTCCTTCGATCTCGGTTTGCGCCGCGCCTTAGCGGCGAGGCCCGGGCTTGGCCAGCGTCGCTGCCGCGGGATTCGCCTCTCTCCGCCACCAATGCGTGGCTCCTTCCCTTGCCGATCGCCAATTTCGGGTCGCACCGTCTCACTTGGGAGGAGGGCGACATGATCTGCAGTTCGCTTTCCGCCATGCCTGCACTCGCCGCGACGCCCGCCGTTTCCGCGGTGCTGCTCCTGGGGACTTCCTCGTGCGCCGATGCGCAGCGGGACCCGGCGCAGCGACATCTATCCCACGTACTCTGACCTGTGCCGCGCCGAGCGGCATGCGGGCGTGATTGACGAGGGCGGGGGACTGGTGGAGGTCGGGGCCACCGCTGGTCGCGACGTCTACGCCGGCAGCACGCGCAGCCGCGTCACGACCGGCGCGTGGTGTCCGTACGGCAACTCGTTCCGCGTCAGGCGGCCGGATCGAGGCCGTCCCCACGGAGGCCGTCCACCCAACGCTCGAACGCGCGCGGCCCGGTGAACCGCCGCACCTTCTCCTCGTGGCCCGCGAGCCGCGCCTCGGTACGTTGCCGCGGCCCGCGACGAAATGTGAGGATGTAAAGGAAGAACCGCCAGTCGAAGCGCTCCGGGCAACCTTCGGTCATGTCGGGCCGGGTCCGACCGCGGAAGCGCCAGACGCGCTTCGCCGCGCGCCACAGGCACAGCCAGGTCGGGTAGTCGAGATAGACGACCGTGTCGGCACGCTCGAGCCGTCCGGCCATCGTGCCGCCGTAGTTGCCGTCGATCAGCCAGCGCCCGCTCGCGAGGATCGGCGCCAGCGCTTCAAGCAGCTCTTCGCGTGAACTCTCGACCCAACCTTCGCGCCAGTTGAGCCGGTCGAGGTGGTACACCGGCAGGCCGAGCACTTGGCCGAGTTCTACCGCCGCAGTCGACTTTCCCGCCCCGCAGGGCCCGATGACGAGCACGCGGTGCATGGCGGGACCACGTTCGTGACGTCCCGATCAAAGCAGCAGGATCGTCGCCAGCGACAGGAACACGCCCATGCTGACCACGTCGCTCATCGTGGTGAGGAAGATGCTCGAGGCCGTCGCCGGGTCGGCGCCGAGCTTCTTCAGCGTCAGCGGGATCATCGCCCCGGAAATTCCGGCGATGGTGCAGGCGACGATCATCGAGATGAATACGACCAGGCCAAGCACCCACGGCTGCGCCTCGCCCTGCATCGTCGCGTAGATGATCATGCCGATCCCCGCGGTCACCCCGACCAGCACGCCGTTGCAGAACCCGAGCGTGGCTTCCTTGGCCACCAGGCTGCGCTCGCTCCCGGGCTTGAGGTCGCCGAGAGTCATCCCGCGCAGCGCCACGGCGAGCGCCTGGCATCCGGTGTTCCCGGTCTGCCCCGCCATGACCGGCAGGAAGACCGCCAGTATCACCAGCGCGCCCAGCGTGTCCTCGAAGAGCCCGACCACGGCCGCGGCAATGAACGCGGTCACGAGGTTGATCTGCAGCCATGGGTGCCTGAGCAGCAGGCTGCGCTTGAGCGGAGTGTTGAGCCGCTCCTCGTTCTCGACGCCGACCATGCTGCCGGCCTGGGCGCTGATCGCGATCGCTCGATTGGCGAACAGCGTTTCGCCGCGTACCAGGCCCGCGAGCGTGCCGTTGCGGTCGACCACCGGGTAGACCGGGTAGTGCCGCCCAAGCGCTTCCCTGAGCGCGTCCTCGAGCGGCATGTCCTCTTGCAGCGCGAAGGGCTCCCTGATCATGATGTCGCTGAGCTTGTCATCGGGCTTGGCGAGCAGCATGTCGCGCATCACCACCAGCCCCTCGAGCCGGTTGTCGGCGTCGGTGATGTAGCAGTAGGTGATGAACGCCTTGCGGGTCGCCTCGCGCAGCAGCTCGGTGGTCTCGGCGACGGTCTGACTACCGCGGTAGACGCCGACCGGCGGCGACATCAGGTCGCGGACGGTCGCGTCCTTGGCCAGCGCCGCATCCGAGCTCGAAATGTCCGGGGCAGGGGGCGGCGGAACGATGCCATCTGCCGGAATAACTTGGGCAATTTCGACCATCGCTCCCCCCTCCGTCTGCGCCGCGGAAGGATAAGTCCGCCGGCTCGCGCAGGGAAGCGGGAATCTAGCCCTGCAGCCGCAATGCCACGTCGTTCATGAACCGCGCATCGTCGCCGTGCGCGAGCCATTCCGCCTCGCCGGCGATCGCTGCGAGCATGTCGGTCAGCCTCTCGTGCTCCGTTTTGGGATAGTTGCCGAGCACGTAGCCGTGGACCCGGTTCTTGTGGCCGGGGTGGCCGATGCCGATGCGCACGCGGCGGAAATCCGGTCCGAGGTGCTGGTCGATCGAGCGCAGCCCGTTGTGCCCGGCGGTGCCGCCGCCGGTCTTCACCCTGACTTTGAACGGGGCGAGATCGAGCTCGTCGTGGAACACCGTCAGCGCGTCCATCCCGAGCTTGTAGAACCGCATCGCCTCGGCGACCGAGCGGCCGCTCTCGTTCATGTAGGTCGCCGGCTTTAGCAGCAGGATCTTCTGCCCTGAGATGCGGCCTTCCTGCAGCCAGCCCTGGAACTTCTTCTGCACCGGGCCGAAGTCGTGCATCTCGGCGATCACGTCGAGCGCCATGAAGCCGACGTTGTGCCGGTGCATCGCGTATTGCGGACCGGGGTTTCCGAGGCCGACCCAGAGCTGCATCGCGGTTCCCTAAAAGCAAAACGCCGGCCACGCTAGGCGAGGCCGGCGCTTCGGGCGTCGGGCGACGCGGAGGATTACTCCTCCCCGCCGGCCTCCTCAGCCTCGGCGGCTTCGTCTTCCTCGCCCTCGGCCCGTTCGGCCTGCTTGAGCGCGGACGGAGCGACGATCGTGGCGATCGTGAAGTCGCGATCGGTGATCGCGCTTTCGGAACCTTCCGGCAGCGTGACGTGGCTGATGTGGATCGCGTCGCCGACGTCGAGGCCGGTCACGTCGATCGTGATGTCGTCGGGAATCTTGTCCGATTCGCAGACCAGGTCGAGCTCGTGGCGCACGACGTTGAGCACGCCGCCCCTCCTCAGACCCGGGCTCGCGTCTTCGTTGACGAACACGACCGGCACCGCGACCTGAATCTTTGCGTCCCTGGCGAGGCGCAGGAAGTCGGCGTGCACCGGGCGTTCGGTGACCGGGTGGAGCGCGACATCCTTCGGCAGTGTGCGGACCTTGTTGCCGCCGACCTCGATCATCACGATCGAGTTCATGAAGTGGCCGGTGTTGAGCTGGCGGATCAGCTCCCTCGCTTCGACGTGGATCGCCACGGGATCTTCGTTGCCGCCGTAGATCACGGCGGGGACGCGGCCTTCGCGACGCAATGCACGGGAGGCTCCCTTGCCAGCCCGTTCGCGCAGCTCGGCCGGCAGGGTGAGAGCTTCGCTCATGTCACGTGCCTTTCGAATTGCAGTAGGTGTGCTTCGCCGTCACGCCTCCAGGGATGACCATGACGGGAAGGGCGCGCCCCTAGGCGATATGATCCGCGGAAGCAAGCCTCTCCGGAGTTCGCGGGTGGCTACTGGATTCGCCGAACCCGATAGCCCTGGCGCGCGAGCAGCGTGGGCAACCCTTCGTCGCCGATCATGTGCGCGGCGCCCACCGCGACCAGCGGACGGCGTCCCTCTTCCAGCAGCGTACCGATGCGCTCCGCCCAGGCCCGGTTGCGACCGGTCTGCAGCGTTTCGCGAAGTTCCGGGTCGGCCATGGCGCCTTCGCGCGCCTCGCGTTCGATCAGCCCGAGGTCGCCGGTGAGCCAGGCCTCGGCGAGCCGTCGCTCATGGTCCGTGCCAGCCTCGCGCCCGACCGAGGTCAGTAGCGCCAGCTGGTCTTCCTCGGCGAGACCGTCGAAGAGTGCATACTGCGCCGCGAGCGTTTCCAGCGCGACAACCGGCAGGCCCTCGGCGAGCAACGCGCGATCGACCCCGTTGGCCGCCTTGCCCTCGCGCGCGGCGTTAGCGATCGTCAGCGCGGCTGCCCAGCTTTCGACGCCGGCAAGGTCGCTCTCATCGAGCCCGGCGCGCCCCAGGGCGGATGCCAGTGCCTGCCGTTCAGCCGGCGGGACCCGCTGCAGGAGCGGCGGCAGCCCGGGGCTGCGCGAGACCGCCGCAAAGGCCCGCCCAGCGGCCTCGCGGTCGCCGAGCCCGGTAATCTCGACCACCAGCAAATCTGCCTCGCCGATTGCGGCTTCGAGCACCGGGGTGCGCCACTCGACCCCGTCGGGGAGCGCGTGGATCGTGCCGAACAGCCATCCTCGCAGTCCGCCCTCGTCGGAGATTTCCCACAGCGCCGGGGAGGGGGCCGGCCACTGGGGGCTGGCCTCGCCGCAGGCGGTCAACAACAGCGCTCCGGCAAGCGCCAGCAGGCGGTGGATCACTGCCAGATGCGTTCAACCCTGACGTTGCGGCCGGCAAGCACCGCCTGGACGCTGTCCGGTCCCGAGAGGTGCCCGGCGCCTACTGCGACGAACACGGTCCCGGGTTGCTCGAGCCGGCGCTCGATCCAGTCTGCCCAGTTCGCGTTGCGCTGGGTCAGAAGCCGGTCGCGCAGCTCCGGATCGTCGAGCTGGGCGTTGAGCAACTCGGCAAGCGTCTCGGCGTCGCCCTCGATCCATTCGGCGACCATCGCGTCGAGCGTCGTCTTGGCATTGGCCATCGCCTCGACCGTCCGGTCGAGAAACGCCAGCTGCGCTTCGGTCGGCATGCCGTCGAACAGTTCGATCTGCTGCTCGACGCTTTCGAGAGCGCCGCGTGCCTTGTCGCCGGCCTGGCTCATCAGCGCCATCTCGACTCCGCTCTCGGCCTGGTAGCCCTGCCGCAGGAGGGGCAGCAGCGACAGCGTGAGAGCCGCCAACCAGGGCTCAAGCCGGTCGAGCGCGGCTACCGGCAGGCCGAGCGAAACCAGCGCGTCCTCGTATTGCCTGCGGTCCTCCTCGCTCATCATCGCGCGCAGCGATTCGCCTTCGGGCAGCAGGCCAGCCCGCTGCATCGCCGCCGACGCGCGCGCCTGGTCGGCAAGGTCGACCTCGGTCACCAGCTCGGACGATTCGGCGAAAGCCCGCGCGATCCGCGCGTCGAACCACTCCTTGTCCTGCGGCAGCGCGTGGACCGTGCCGAACAGGTAGATCGTGGTGTCCTCATCGGCCACCTTCCACAGTGCCGGCCCCGGCACAGCGCCTTCCGGCGGGGTCTCGGCACTCGCCGCGACGTTGCCCAGCGCCAGGGCGAGAGCCGCGGAACAGGAAATCAGGCGCTTCAGCTGCATCGTCGGACCCTTCGAATCGGTGCGCGCATGTAGGCGCTCAGGCGTTTCCGCGCCAGAACCAGCTCGCAGCAGCGCCTTGAGGTCCTTGCAAGTCAGTCGACCCGCTTGGTCGTGAGCCCCCGTTCGGCCAGCATCGCGTGGACCGAGTTCCGCCCGGCGAGGTGCGCGGCGCCGACCGCGACAAGCAGCGTGCCGGGCTCGGCCAGCCGCTCCTCGAGCCAGGCGGCCCAGGCGCGGTTGCGGTTGTCGAGCAGAATCTTGCCCATAGCGCGGCCGAAACCGGTCCGGCCGAAGCCCTCGTCGCCGATGTCGATCTCGGCGCCCTGGGCCCAGGCGTGCTCCTCCGCCAGCGGCGAGCCGTAGTCGCTGCCGGCTCGCTTGACCGGACTGCCGCCGAATATCGCGAGCGGGTCGCCGCCCCACTGCGACAGCTCGCGGTCGAGCTCCTTGATCAGCACGGCCTCGTTCATCTCCAGCAGCGACAGCAGCACGGCGTTGCCGTCCTCGATCGACGCGATCGGCTTTCCCGCCGCCCTGAATTCGGCCTCGAGCACCGTTTCGACGCCGTACTCAGGCGACGATCCGCTCCGCTCCTGCCCGAACGAAGTGCCGATTCCGAACAGCGCCAGCAACGGCGGCAGCCGGTCGAAATAGTCGGCCGGCATGCCGAGGCTCTCGCCGAGGGCGAGCCACTTCCAGCCGTTCTCGGGCGACAGCCGTTCGCTCACCCTCGGCCGCTTGGCGAGCGAGCCGAGCAGCTTGACGAGGCGCGGGTCACTCCGGCCCATTTCGTCTTCGGTCGACTCGACCACCAAGGCGTCGGCCTCTTCGACGATCGCGTCGAGCCGGGGGCTGCGCCAGCGAAAGCCCTCGGGCAGCACGTGAACCGTGCCGAACAGGTAGATACGGGTGTCTTCGTCCTCGATCAGCCAGATCGCGGGATCGGGATCGTAGTCCTGCTCGATTGCCGGGGCCTGCGCATTCGCCGCGGCGGGGACGGCCAGCGCAGCGACCCACAGCAGGCCAGCGAGAATCGCCTTCATCGTCCCCATCCGTGTTCGGCGTGCAGCACTCCGCGACCATTGCACCCGCGATGTCAACCGCTTCGCGCGCGAGGCTCTGTGGGCCGTTGACCGCCAGCGGCCCATCGGCCATGCGCGCCGCCATGTCACGCGACCCGTCACGCAGCTTCCAGGACATGATCCTGACGCTCCACGATTACTGGAGCGCTAACGGCTGCCTGATCCTCCAGCCCTACGACATGCGCATGGGGGCGGGCACCTTCCACACCGCGACCACCCTGCGCGCGCTCGGCCCCGAGCCGTGGAATGCCGCCTTCGTCCAGCCCTGCCGCCGCCCGACCGACGGCCGCTACGGCGAGAACCCGAACCGGCTGCAGCATTACTACCAGTACCAGGTGATCCTGAAGCCGAGCCCGCCCGACCTGCAGGACATCTACCTGAAGAGCCTCGAGCTGATCGGCATCGATCCGCGCCTGCACGACATCCGCTTCGTCGAGGACGACTGGGAATCGCCGACGCTCGGCGCCTGGGGGCTGGGGTGGGAAGTCTGGTGCGACGGGATGGAAGTGACGCAGTTCACCTACTTCCAGCAGATGGGCGGGTTCGACTGCAAGCCCGTCTCGGGCGAACTCACTTATGGGCTCGAGCGCCTGGCGATGTACATCCAGGGCAAGGACAACGTGTTCGAGCTCGATTTCAACGGCCAGGGCGTGACTTACGGCGACGTGTTCCTCGAGAACGAGCGGCAGATGTCGAAGTGGAACTTCGAGGTCGCCGACACCGACGCGCTGTTCGACCTGTTCGCCAAGGCCGAGGCCGAGTGCCGCAACTGCCTCGCCAACGACATCCCGATCGCCGCCTACGAGCAGGCGGTAGAGGCGAGCCACCTGTTCAATCTGCTACAGGCCCGCGGCGTCATCTCGGTGCAGGAACGCGCCAGCTACATGGCGCGCGTCCGTGACCTCGCCCGCGGCTCGTGCGAGGCCTACATGGCCAAGGAAGCCGACCGCTGGGCAGCCGAATACGCGGGGTGGACGGCATGACCGACTTCCTCCTCGAACTCCGCTGCGAGGAAATCCCCGCACGCATGCAGGCCGGCGCCCGCGCCGACCTCGAGAAGCTGTTCCGCCAGCAGCTCGGCGAAGCCGGGGTCGCGGTCGGCGAGGTCACCGTCTGGTCGACCCCGCGGCGCCTCGCATTGATCGGGCGCGAGTTGCCCGAGGCCACGGAGGCCGTCCGCGAGGAAACCAAGGGCCCGCGCACCAGCGCCCCGCCGCAGGCGCTCGAAGGCTTCCTGCGCAAGACCGGCCTGACGCAGGACCGGCTCGAAGACCGCGACGGCGTCTGGTTCGCCGTGGTCGAGAAGCCGGGCCGGGCCGTCAGGGATGTGCTCGCCGAGGCGATACCGGCGATCGTCCGCGCGTTCCCCTGGCCCAAGTCGATGCGCTGGGGCGCCGCCTCGCTCTCGACCGGCAGTCTGCGCTGGGTGCGCCCGCTTTCGGGCATCGTCGCGATCTTCGGCGAGGAGCTGGTCGAGTTCGAGATCGACGGCGTCGCCAGCGGTTACACCACGCTCGGCCACCGTTTCCACTGCCCGGGCGCGATCACCATCGGCAGCGCGGCCGACTACCGGGAAAAGCTGCGCGCCTGTCACGTGATCGTCGACCACGAGGAGCGCCAGGACCTGATCCGCGAAGGCGCCCGCAAGGCCGCCGCCGAGGCCGGCCTGGCGCTGGTCGAGGACGAGGGGCTGGTGATCGAGAACGCCGGCCTCACCGAATGGCCGGTCCCGTTGCTCGGCCGCTTCGACGAGGCTTTTCTCGAGGTCCCGCCCGAGGTGATCCAGCTGACTGCCCGGGTGAACCAGAAGTATTTCGTCTGCACTCCCCTCCCGCTTGGGGGTGGGCCGGTCGATGGTAACCCGTCCCTTGCGGACACACCCACCCCTGGCCCCTCCCGCAAGCGGGAGGGAAATCTCGCCAACGCCTTCGTCTGCACCGCCAACATAGAGGCCACCGACGGCGGCGCGGCGATCGTCGACGGCAACCGCAAGGTCCTCGCCGCGCGCCTCTCCGACGCGCGCTTCTTCTGGGACCAGGACCGCAAGACCAAGCTCGAGGACCACGCGAAGAAGCTCGAGCGCATCACCTTCCACGAGAAGCTCGGCACCGTGGCCGACAAGGTCGAGCGCGTTGCGAAGCTCGCGCGCTGGCTCGTCGAGGAAGGGATCGTCGGGGGAGCAGACGCCTCCCCCAACGCCACGGTCTCCCTCCCCGGCGGGGAGGGGCCAGGGGAGGGGCCCGCCCCCTCGCAGGCCACGCCGAACACTCTCACCCAACCCTCCCCCTCAAGGGGGAGGGCCGAACTGGCCGACCTCGCCGAACGGGCCGCCCGCCTGTGCAAGGCCGACCTCGTCACCGAAATGGTCGGGGAATTCCCCGAGCTGCAGGGCCTGATGGGCGGCTACTATGCCCGCGCCGAGGGCCTCCCCGCCGAAGTCGCCGACGCGATCCGCGACCACTACAAGCCGGTCGGCCAGGGCGACATCGTCCCGACCGCGCCGGTGACGGTGGCGGTGTCGCTGGCGGACAAGCTCGATACGCTCGTAGCGTTCTTTCTAGTTCAGGAGAGGCCTACCGGATCGAAGGACCCGTTCGCGCTGAGGCGAGCGGGAATAGCGCTGGCTGCTCTCATCCTAACCAACGGGCTTCGCGTTCCGCTCGCGCCGACAGTGATGCAAGCAATGTTCGGGGTTCTTGGACCGATGTATCGGGGCGAAGTCTTTTCGACGGTCGCGGAGATTACACCCACGCTTCAGCGCATCGACGATCCAGCTCTGGCTGCGGCTGTCTTCGATAAGATTTTGCCGAAGAGGAGCTTGCCGGACGACCCCAACGCGCCAGTGCCCGTCATTCAACGAGATCGCGAAAATGCAGCGACTTTAGTCGAGATCATCGGATTCGTGCTCGACCGCCTCAAAGTCCAGCAACGCGAAGCCGGCGTCCGCCACGACCTGATCGACGCGGTCTTCGCGCTCGGCGGCGAGGACGATCTCGTCCGCCTCCTCGCCCGCGTCCGCGCTCTCCAGGCGTTCATCGGCACCGAGGACGGCGCCAACCTCCACGCCGGCTACAAGCGCGCCGCCAACATCCTCAAGAAAGAGGAGTGGAAGGGCGTCGAGGGCGAAATCGCCCGCACTGGCGAGGAAGATCCGCTCGCCGTGGTCGACGATCCCGATCTCGCCCCGGTGATCGCCGCCAAAATGGAGCTGAAACATCGGAAAGAGCTTTCCTACACGCCCGAACCTGCGGAAAGTGCGCTGATCGCGGCGCTCGACTCGGCAGAGCCCGAAGCCGCGGCGGCGATCGAGGCCGAGGATTTCGAACGGGCGATGCGGGCGCTCGCCTCGCTCCGGGCTCCGATCGACCGGTTCTTCGACGAGGTGACCGTGAACGACGAGGACCCGAACAAGCGCGCCGCGCGGCTCGACCTGCTCGCACGCTTCCGTGATGCGGTCCGCGCCGTGGCGGATTTCTCGCGGATCGAGGGCTGACCCCGGGGGCGCGACCCGCGGGGGAGAGGGAGGCTGGAATGAACGCCGGGATGAGTGCTCTGACCGTGCTCGCCTTCCGTATCGCCGAGTGGCTGGTCGCGGCTCCAGCCGCGCTCTTCCTTGGCTCCGGCGGTCACTTTTCGGGGCCGGGCAGGCGAAGCAGCGTTCGAGCACTGGACGCACCGCCGGCGTGCGCCTTGATCGGTAAAAAACCGGAAGGCGCCGCAGGCTCGTAACGCGTCAGAAACGGCCTGGAACGGGGGAGGCCGGATCGGACTCTTGAGGACGCAGGGCAACCTCTGCGGACCTCGCTTGTCAGGAATGGTGGCGATGAAGACAGTTTACACCTTTGGCGGCGGCGTTGTTCACGACGATCCCCGGTCGAAGGACAAGACCGTGACCGGCGGCAAGGGCGCCAACCTCGCCGAAATGGCTGCGATCGGGCTGCCGGTGCCCCCGGGCTTCACGATCACCACCGAGGAATGCCTGGCCTACAACGCCGGCGGGCGCACCCTGCGACCCGAGCTGAAGGACGAGATCCGCGCCGGGATTGCGCATATCGAGGAGGCGACCGGCTGCTGCTTCGGCCAGGACGGCGAGGGGCCGGCTTCCACGCTCCCGCTTCTCGTCTCGGTCCGCTCGGGCGCTCGCGTGTCGATGCCCGGCATGATGGACACCGTGCTCAACCTCGGCCTCAACGACGCGACCGTCGAGGCGCTGGCCGCGGCCTCGGGCGACGCGCGCTTCGCCTGGGATTCCTACCGCCGCTTCATCCAGATGTACGCCGACGTCGTCATGGGCGTCGACCACGGCCTGTTCGAGGAAGCGCTCGAGATCGCCAAGGAGGACCGCGGCGTCATCCTCGACACCGAACTGGGCGAGCGCGACCTTCGGGAACTCGCGCGCCGTTACAAGGCGATCGTCGAGGAGGAATCCGGCCGCGAATTCCCCGACGATCCGTGGGAGCAGCTGTTCGGCGCGGTCTGCGCCGTGTTCGATTCGTGGGAAAGCGACCGCGCCAAGGTCTACCGCCGCCTGAACGACATTCCGGGCGACTGGGGCACTGCGGTCAACGTCCAGGCGATGGTCTTCGGCAACATGGGTGAGACTTCGGCCACCGGCGTTGCCTTCACCCGCGACCCCTCGACCGGCGAAAGGGCCTATTACGGCGAATGGCTGGTCAACGCCCAGGGCGAGGACGTCGTCGCCGGCATCCGCACTCCGCAGTACCTGACGAAGGCCGCGCGCGAAGCGGCCGGCGCCAGCGCCCCGTCGATGGAAGAGGCGATGCCCGAGGCCTACGCGGAGCTTACCCGCGTGTTCGAGCTGCTCGAGCGGCACTACCGTGAGATGCAGGACATCGAGTTCACGGTGCAGCAGGGCAAGCTGTGGATGCTGCAGACCCGAACGGGCAAGCGCACTGCCAGGGCCGCGCTCAAGATGGCGGTCGACATGGTCGCCGAGGGCCTGATCGACGAAACCACGGCGGTGCTGCGCGTCGACCCGATGGCGCTCGACCAACTGCTGCACCCGACGCTCGACCCCGATGCACCGCGCGACGTGCTCGGCAAGGGGCTGCCGGCCTCCCCGGGCGCGGCGAGCGGCAAGATCGTGCTCGACGCCGATACCGCCGAGGCCTGGCGGGCGCGCGGCGACAAGGTGATCCTCGCGCGCGTCGAGACCAGCCCGGAAGACATCCATGGGATGCACGCCGCCGAGGGAATCCTGACCGCGCGTGGCGGCATGACGTCACACGCGGCGGTCGTCGCCCGAGGGATGGGCCGCCCGTGCGTCTCGGGTGCTTCGGCCGTGTCCATCGACCTCGCGAGCCGCAAGTTGCGGATCGGCAGCCGCGAGCTCGCGGAGGGGGACCTGCTGACGATCGACGGCGCGACCGGCGAGATCATGGCCGGCGAGGTGGCGACGATCGAGCCCGAACTGGCCGGCGATTTCGCCACGCTGATGGAGTGGGCCGACAGGCACCGGCGGATGAAAGTCCGCACCAACGCCGAGACACCGGCCGATTGCCGCATGGCGCGCCAGTTCGGCGCCGAGGGCATCGGCTTGTGCCGTACCGAACACATGTTCTTCGACGCAGGGCGGATCAGCGCGGTGCGCGAGATGATCCTCGCCGAAGACGAGGCCGGACGGCGCAAGGCGCTGGCCAAGCTGCTCCCCGAGCAGCGCGCCGACTTCGCGGAAATCTTCCGCACGATGGCCCCGCTGCCGTGCACGATCCGCCTGCTCGATCCGCCGCTGCACGAGTTCCTGCCGCAGGGCGAGGCCGAGTTCGCCGAGCTCGCCGCGATCACCGGCACCAGCATCGAGCGCCTTCGCCGCCGGGCCGACGAACTGCACGAGTTCAACCCGATGCTCGGCCACCGCGGCTGCCGGCTCGGGATCACCTTCCCCGAGATCTACGAAATGCAGGCCCGCGCCATCTTCGAAGCGGCCTGCGAGGTTGCCGCCGAGAGCGGCGAGGCGGTCGTCCCCGAGGTGATGATCCCGCTCGTCGCCACCAGGAAGGAACTCGCGATACTCAAGGCGCTGGTCGAGCAGACCGCGGCGCAGGTGTTCGAAGAGAAGGGGCGCACGCTCGACTACCTCGTGGGCACGATGATCGAGCTGCCGCGCGCGGCCCTGATGGCCGGCGAAATCGCCGAGGAGGCCAAGTTCTTTTCTTTCGGAACCAATGACTTGACGCAGACAGCTCTCGGCGTTTCGAGAGATGATGCGGGCCGTTTCCTGGCGGAATACGTCGACAAGGGCATCTACCCGCGCGACCCGTTCGTCAGCCTCGACGTCGAGGGCGTCGGCCAGCTGATCGCGCTCGCGGCCGAGCGCGGACGGGCAACCCGGCCCGACATCAAGCTCGGCATCTGCGGCGAGCACGGGGGCGATCCGTCTTCGATCGCCTTCTGCGAACAGGTCGGCCTCGATTATGTCAGCGCGTCGCCCTATCGCGTGCCGATCGCCCGGCTTGCGGCGGCACAGGCAGCGCTCAGGTCCTCAAGATCGGGGTGACGTTCGACAGGCTCTGGGTGAACGGGCGGAGCGGGGAAGGGAGGAGATGTCCAAGATGGAACTCTCACCACCCAACCTCGCTCGTACTGCGCCAGTCGAAGCACGCACGTCAGGGGTGGCGCCCGCTAAGCGTCAGGATCTCGAAGGTCTCGACCACCCGCCCGTCCGCATCCGCCGCCTCCGCGAAGGCTCGCCGCGCCCGTTCCAGCCCGGCCTTGCCCAGTCCCGGCGTGGGCGAGGCCAGCGCGTTGCCAAGACCCTGTGCCCGGAGGTCGCCGACCAGCCTGTCCAGCGAGCGGTAGGCCACCTTGAGCGGCCGGCTGTCGGCCACCGGATCGGCCCAGCCTGCGCGCTGCAGCAGCTGCGCGCCCGCGCGCACGTCGACCAGCGGGTGGACGCGCGCCGCCGGCCGCTCGGCATCGGCCGCGAGCATGATCCGGCGCAGCACGGGCAGGCTGCCTGCGCCGATAAGGCTCGCGATCGCCCGCCCGCCCGGGGCGAGCGCACGGCGGATATGGATCAGCGCCCCCGGCAGGTCGTTGACCGTATCGAGCGTGCCAACCGAAGCCACCAGGTCGAAACCGCCGAACGGGTAGGGCTGCTCCTCGTCGAGTGTTTCGGGCCCGGCTTCGGTCACCTCGCTCCCGCGGCCGCGCAAGGTTCCGGCCAGCTCGCCGGTCCAGTCGCCGATGACCAGGCTACGCCGCGGCTCGTGGCGCAGGAACGCGAGCCGTTCGAGCACGTCCTCCAGCATGTCATCGATCACGAATCGTGCCGCATCGCCCCGTCGCTGCAGGCCGGCGATGCGTCCGCGCAAGGCCCGCCGGCGGGCGGGCGAGAAGATCGTCGGCGGGGCGCTGGACATGCGCGGCTCCTGCCCCGTGGAGCGGCCGGGCGCAAGGCGGCGCTCCGGTGAATCTCGCCGAGCCCTTCGCCCCGCTGGTCGATCTCGTCTACCCGCCGCGCTGCCCCTCGTGCGGGGCGGCCATCGCCGCTCAGGACGGGCTCTGCGCCGGGTGCTGGGCCGAGCTGGTGATTCCCGGCGAGCCCGCCTGCGTCCTGTGCCAGCGGCCGTTCGGCGACGCCCCGGTGACTGCCGGATCGATCTGCGCGCCGTGCCTTGCCCGCGCGCCGCGCCATGACGGCGTCGCGGCCGCCACGCTTTACAACGACGCTTCGCGCAAGCTCGTGCTGGCCTTCAAGCATGGCCGCCGGATCGCGCTGGCGCCGTTGCTGGCCCGGCTGATCGCCGTGCGCCTGCCCGACCTCGACCGCGACTGGCTGGTCGTCCCGGTGCCGCTGCACCCGCTGCGGCTGTGGCGGCGAGGGTTCAACCAGTCGGCGCTGCTGGCGCGCGAAATCGCCCGGCAGCGCGGCGCGACGCTGCTCGTCGACGGTCTCGTCCGACGCAAGCGCACTCCGGCTCTCGGCGGTCTCGGCCGCTCGGCGCGCGCCCGCGCGCTGACCGGCGCGATCGCGGCCCGACCCGGGCGCCGCGAGCGACTGAAAGGCGCAAAGGTGGTGCTGGTCGATGACGTGATGACCAGCGGCGCGACGTCCGACGCCTGCGTGGCGGCGCTCAAGCGCGCCGGCGCCGAACGCGTTGTCGTCGCCTGCTTCGCGCGGGTGCTGGAGGAAGGGCTGTGACCGGGGCCTTCTTGCAAAACGCCCGGGGGGTTGCCCCGGGCGTTCGCGTGACGAAGTTCGCTGGACCGATTGCCGCGTCTCCCCCCAGACGACGCGTCGGCCCGAACCCTCATATTTCCCGGCCCGCCCTTGCGGACTGGTGCCGAGACCCCCCTTCCTTGGCGCGTATCCGGCGCTGCCGGCAGGTCGCGGCCCGTCACAGCCGCTGCACCATTCATCCCATTGAAAGGTACCGTCACAAAGCGGCTTCGCGGCGCAGCATGGATTTTGCCGCGGCTCTGTGGTTATCGTGCAACAAACCCCAATCGGCACGCGGGTTTGCGGCCATTTTCACAAAGGAACTGCACCAATTTCGGACAGCTCGGAGGACGCCGCCGCCCGCGAGAGCGGCGAGGAATTCATGCCCCGGTTCGATTCCGCGGGGCTCGTGGTTGCCATCGCGCAGGATTCGGCCAGCGGCGAGGTCCTGATGGTCGCATTCATGGACCGGGAGGCGCTCGACGCCACCCGCGAGACCGGCCTCGCGCACTTCCATTCGCGCAGCCGCGGCCGGCTGTGGAAGAAGGGGGAAACCTCGGGTCATGTGTTGAGGGTGGAGTCGATTCTTGTCGACTGCGACCAGGACGCGCTCGTGCTCAAGGTACGCCCGGAAGGGCCGGCGTGTCACACCGGCGCGCGCAGCTGTTTCTACCGCGAACTCGACGGCGACAAGCTGACTCGCTTCGACGCGTGAGGGGCGCTAGTCGCGCCTCATCATGCCAAGCTACACACCCCCGATCCGCGACGTCCGCTTCATCATCGACCGCCTGCTCGGCGGGGCCGGGATCGACCCGGACCTGCTCGCCCCGATCCTCGAGGAAGCCGGCCGCTTCGCCGCCGAGGTCATTGCCCCTCTCAACCCGGTCGCCGACCGCGAGGGATGCACCCGCCACCCGGACGGGACGGTCACTACCCCGGCGGGCTTCCGCGAGGCCTATCGGCAGTACGTCGAGTCGGGCTGGGGCACGCTCGCGCTGCCCGAGGAGCACGGCGGGCAGGGCCTGCCGCACGTGCTGGGGACCGTGGTCGAGGAGTTCCTCGATTCGGCCTGCCACGCGTTCAACATGTATCCCGGCCTGACCCACGGCGCCGTCGCGGCGCTGATGGACCGCGGCAGCGAGGAACTCAGGGCGCGGTACCTGCCGAAGCTCGTCTCGGGCGAATGGCTCGGCACGATGGCGCTGACGGAGGCGCATGCGGGTACCGACCTCGGCCTGCTGCGGACCCGAGCCGAACCGCGCGGCGACGGCAGCTATTCGGTCACCGGCGAGAAGATCTTCTGTTCGGGCGGCGAGCAGGACCTGACCGACAACATCGTCCACCTCGTGCTAGCGAGGCTGCCCGACGCGCCCGAAGGGACGAAGGGCATTTCGCTGCTGGTGGTGCCGAAGATCCTCCCCGACGGCAGCCGCAATGCGGTCTCCTGCGGGGCGATCGAGCACAAGATGGGTATCCACGGCAGCGCCACCTGCGTGATGAACTTCGACGGCGCCACCGGCTGGCTGGTCGGCGCCGAGAACGAGGGCCTCGCGGCGATGTTCATCATGATGAACGCCGCGCGCCTGTCGTGCGGCAACCAGGGTCTCGCCCAGGCCGAGCTCGCCTACCAGAACGCGGCCGCCTACGCGCTCGATCGCCGGCAAGGTCGGGCGCCGGGCAGCAAGGCGCCCGCCGATCCCCTGATCGTCCATCCCGACGTCCGGCGTATGCTGATGGACGCCCGCGCCTTCACCGAGGGGTTCCGCGCGCTGGTGCTGTGGACCGCGCACCAGATCGACCTGTCGCACGCCGCCGAGACCGAGGCGGAACGGACTGCCGCGGAGGCGCTGGTCTCGTTCCTGACACCAATCCTCAAGGGCTTCGGCACCGACAAGGGTTTCGAGACTGCCGTCGCCATGCAGCAGGTCTTCGGCGGACACGGCTACGTCGCCGAATGGGGCATGGAGCAGATCGTCCGCGATGCGCGGGTGCCGATGATCTACGAGGGCGCCAACGGCGTCCAGGCGCTCGACCTGGCGGGGCGCAAGTTGCTGCGCGACAACGGCCAGGTCGCCGAGCGTTTCCTCGCGTTGGTCGAAGGCGACTGCGAGACCGCCCCCGACGAGCTGCACGACGTCGCCGCGCCCTTGCGCGAGGCGATGCACGAAGCGCGCGAGGCCGGGCTATGGCTGCTTTCGGCCGGCAAGAGGAGCTTCGACGACCTCGGCGGCGGATCCTACGCTTACATGCACCTCGTCGGCCTGGTCGCTGTCGGGTGGATGTGGCTGCGGCTCGCCCGGGCGGCGCTGGCCGGTCCCGACGATCCGCTGAGCGCCGCCAAGCTGGTCACTGCACGCCACTACGCGGCGCGCGCGCTTCCCGAGGCGGTGACGCTTCGGCGCCGGGTGGAGGCGGGCTCCAGCACGCTGACGGCGCTGCCGCCCGAGGCTTTCGCCCCCCAGGGCTAGCGCCCCTCCGCGCTCAGCACCTCGTCGAACAGCGACAGCATCGCTGCCCAGCTCTGCCGATCGGCGCTCGCGTCGTAGGCGACCGCAGGATTTCCCTCGACCTTGGCGGGGTTGGTGAAGCCGTGCTTGACGCCGCTGTACGCGTGGAAGTGCCAGTTGGCCTGCGCGGCATCCATTTCCTCCCAGAACGCCA
The DNA here is from genome assembly GCA_937898525.1 of uncultured Sphingomonadales bacterium. Taxonomy (GTDB): domain Bacteria; phylum Pseudomonadota; class Alphaproteobacteria; order Sphingomonadales; family Sphingomonadaceae; genus Croceibacterium_A. The sequence continues at coordinate 36,087 of CALCBC010000012.1, read as the reverse complement.
GCACCTGGCTGCGCGGGACCATCGGGTCGGCATCGCCGTGGCACACGAGTATGCGCGCGGTGATCTGCCCGGGTTCGGCGGGGAGGCCGGTGTCGAGCAGGCCGTGAAAGCTCGTCACCGCAAACAGCGGCGCCCCGTCGCGCGCCAGTTCGAGCGCGGCCTGCCCGCCCATGCAGAAGCCGATCGCGCCGAGCGGCAGCCCGGCGGCCTCGGGAAGGTTCGCAAGTGCGCGCAGCCCGGCCTTGAGCCGCCTGCGATAGACGAGCGGATCGGGCCGAATCTCCGCTGCCAGCGTGCGCGCTTCGTCGAAGCTCGTCGGTCGCCGGCCGTAGAAGTCGGCGATCAGCGCGAGGTAGCCAGCGTCCGCCAGCGCGAAGGCCTTGGTCTCGACCGCCGGCGTCGAGTTCATGATCGTCGGAAACACCAGCACCCCGGCGCGCGGCGGATCAGAGGGGCAGGCGAGAAGGCCGGTCAGCGGCGTCTCGCCATCGGCATAGTCGAGTGGAGTCAGTTCCATTGGCTACCCAGTGGCTGTGCGGGATTCGCCCCCTAGACCAAGCAGCGGAAGATGTCCTCGCGCCTCATGTCTCCTCGCGCAGCCTGCGTCGGATGAGCTCGAGCAATCGGCGGGCGATCTCGCGCTCGCCCATGACGATCTGGTCGACACCGAGCTTCTGAAGGTGTTCGACTTCCGCGTCGGAATGCGCTCGGGCAAGGATCGTGATGTCGGGATTCGCCTTGCGCGCGCGCTCGGCGATCGCGCCGGCCTCGAATCCCTCGGGAATGGCGATGACCAGACGCGTGGCGTCGGCGATCCCTGCCTCGCGCAGGACATGAGGGGCTGTAGCATTGCCGATGACGACCGGCAGCCCGAGATCGGCCGCGTCCTTGGCGATGTCGGCCTGGTCCTCGATCACCACCATCGCCCGGCCACCCTCGGCGGCGGTCTCGCCGATGATCCGGCCGACCCGGCCGAACCCGACGAGGATCGTGTGGTCGCGCCGCTCGCGCTGGCGCTCCATCTCCCGCGCCTCGCCTTCAGCCCGCTCGCGCTCCTTCTCCGCGCCTGCTCGCCCGGCAACGGCGGTGAACACGAACGGGTTGAGGAAGATCGAGATGATCGCCCCGGCGAGGATCAGGTCGCGACCTTCGGAGGGCAGCACGCCGAGGCCCGTTCCGAGCCCGGCGAGGATGAACGAGAACTCGCCAATCTGCGCCAGGCTGGCCGAGATCGTCAGCGCGGTGCGGTTCGGGTGGCCGAACGCGCGGACGATACCGTAGGCGGCGATCGACTTGCCGAACACGATGATGATCACCGTGGCGAGCAGGGGCCACGGCCGTTCGAGCACAACCGTCGGATCGAACAGCATGCCGACCGAAACGAAGAACAGCACCGCGAAAGCGTCGCGCAGCGGCAGCGTCTCCTCGGCCGCCCGCCGGCTGAGCTCGCTTTCGCCGAGGATCATTCCCGCGAAGAAGGCCCCGAGAGCGAACGATACGTCGAACACCATGGCCGCGCCGAAGGCCACGCCGAGCGCGATCGACAGCACCGCGAGGCGGAAAAGCTCGCGCGATCCAGTGTGCGCCACCCAGTGCAGGGCGACCGGGACGATGCGCTTGGCGACGATCAGCATGAAAGCGATGAAACCTCCGACCTTCAGCAGCATAAGCCCGAAGGCCGAGGCGATGCTCGCACCGCTGACGGCCTCGCCGGACAGCAGCCCGGCGACTGGCGGCAGGATCACCAGCGTGACGACCATCGCCAGGTCCTCGACGATGAGCCAGCCCACGGCGATGCGCCCGCGTTCGGTGTTGAGCAGGTCTCGCGCCTGCATGGCGCGCAACAGGACGACGGTACTGGCGACCGACAGCGCCAGACCGAACACGAGCCCCGCGGCCAGCGTCCAGCCCAGCGACAGGGCCAGGCCGACGCCGAGCATCGTAGCCACGGCGATCTGTCCCAGCGCGCCGGGGACGGCGATCTTCCGGACCGCCAGCAGGTCGCGCAGCGAGAAGTGCAGACCTACCCCGAACATGAGCAGGATGACCCCCAGCTCCGCCAGCTCGTTGGCCAGCGACACGTCGGCGACGAATCCGGGTGTGAAAGGACCGACGATGATGCCCGCGAACAAGTAGCCGGCGACCGGTGAGACGCGCAGGCGGTGCGCGATGGCGCCCATGAAGAAGGCGACAACGAGACCTGCGACTATCGTTCCGATGAGCGGGGTATGGTGAGGCATGAAGTCTCCGAGTTGTGCGCGGGGCCCTGCGGCCCCGCGTACGAGGGTATCATTGAAGCGCAGCGACCAGCCCGGCGATCACGGCTCCGGCGATCGTGCCGCCAATCAGGATGACCGGCACAAACCAGCGTGGCGGAATGCGTTGTGCGCGTTTCATGGTGACCTCCGCAGTCGGCCGCGGTGTCACAAGGACGCCGCGGCAACGATCACGAGCCGCCGGTGTTCCGACGGCAATTGAGGCAGCCGAAAGGCGGTGCACGCGCTCCGTGCGCCTTGGCTGACAGGCCGGCGTAGCTGCGGAAAAACGGCAAGAAATCCGCAAGTGGCTCGAGCACGGCGCGGCCGGGCCCGACCGCGCCGGAAAGGATCGCCGGATCGCCCCCCGTTGGTGGTACGTCGTCCAGCGTGCCAGGCAGGCGGCCGGCCGAGGCCTTGGCGAAGACCTTGGCCTTCGGTTGCTTGGGCCCGAGCGCGACCGAAACCGTCGTCGGGTCGAATGCCGAACCGACGAGCCGGCTTCGAACCTGGCCGCCTGTCGGCGTCGCGCTCAGCAGCACGACGAACAGCATTGCCCATCCCCAGATAAGGAACGGGACGCGCGGGCCTCGGCCGGGCGCTTGTGCGACGAACGACAGCATCGACTGCAAAATGACCTGCCGGGGGCTGGCAGGCAACTGCTCTTGCGGCGTTCGCGACCGGAATCCTACTCGGTCGGCAGGAAGTCCGGCACCGACAGGTACCGCTCGCCGGTATCGTAGTTGAACCCGAGCACACGCGTGCCTGCGGGCAGCTCGGCGAGCTTCTGCTGGATCGCGGCCAGCGTTGCACCGCTCGAAATACCGACAAGCAGGCCCTCCTCACGGGCGCACCGCAGAGCCATGGCCTTGGCCGCCTCGGGTTCGACCTGGATCGCGCCGTCGATCGCCTGGGTATGCAGGTTGGCCGGGATGAAGCCGGCGCCGATGCCCTGGATCGGGTGCGGGCCGGGCTGACCGCCCGAGATCACGGGCGAGAGCGTCGGCTCGACCGCATAGGCCTTGAGCGAAGGCCACTCCTTCTTGAGCACCTCGGCGCAAGCGGTCAGGTGGCCACCGGTGCCGACGCCGGTGATCAGCAGCGCCGGCGGCGCATCGGCAAAGTCCTCGAGGATCTCGCGCGCCGTGGTGCTCGCGTGAATCTCGACGTTGGCCGGGTTCTCGAACTGCTGCGGCATCCACGAGCCCGGAGTCTGGGCGATCAGCTCCTCGGCGCGGGCGAGCGCGCCCTTCATGCCCTTTTCCTTCGGCGTCAGGTCGAACGTGGCGCCGTAGGCAAGCATCAGCCGGCGCCGCTCGAGCGACATCGATTCCGGCATGACCAGGATCAGCCTGTAGCCCTTGACCGCGGCCACCATTGCCAGGCCGATACCGGTGTTGCCGCTGGTCGGCTCGATAATCGTGCCTCCCGGCTTGAGCTTGCCGGACCGCTCGGCGTCCTCGACCATCGCCAGCGCGATGCGGTCCTTGATCGAACCGCCCGGGTTGGCGCGTTCGCTCTTCACCCAGACCTCGTGGTCGGGGAATAGGCGCGAGAGACGGATGTGCGGGGTGTTGCCAATAGTGGCGAGGACGTTGTCGGCCTTCATGGGGTTGGCTCCTTCGCTTGATCCGAGTGCAGGAAAGTCGGGGCGAACGTCCTTGCTTTACGCAGCTCAGGAAAGATCACGGCCCAGATCGCGGTAACGACTATCGCACCGACCCCGCCCAAGGCAACAGCCCCGACGGCCCCGATTACGCCGGCCATCAGCCCGGCTCGAAATTCGCCGAGCTCATTGGAGGCGGAAATCGCGAGGCCTGAGATCGCCGAGACCCGCCCGCGCATCGCGTCGGGCGTGTTAAGCTGGATCAGCGAGTTGCGCACGAACACCGAGATCATGTCAGCCGCGCCCAGCAGCGCCAGCATCGTCAGCGACAGCGCGAAATTGCGCGACAGGGCGAACGCGATCGTCGCCGCACCGAAACCGACCACGGCCCACAGCATCTTGACCCCGACATTCCTCTCGAGCGGCTTCCACGACAGCCACGCCGCGACGAGCGCTGCGCCTACCGCGGGCGCGCCGCGCATCACGCCGAGCCCCTCTGGGCCGACTTCGAGGATGTCGCGGGCGAACACGGGCAGCATTGCCGTGGCGCCGCCGAGCAGCACGGCGAACAGGTCGAGTGTGATGCAGCCGAGCAGGAAGCGCTCTCGGCGGACGAAGACGAAACCGTCGACGATCTGCCGCAGCGGGTGGCGCGGCGGTCCCTCGTGGACGGCGCGGACGGGGCGCACGCTCGAGATGAGCAAGCCCGACAGCAGCAGCATCGCCGCGGAGACGAAATAGGGCAGCGAGTGGCTCGCGGCGAACATGAAGCCTCCGGCCGCCGGGCCGACGACCGTGCCGACCTGCCAGCCCATCGACGACAGCGCGATCGCCTTCGGGAGCAGCGCTGGCGGGACGACGTTCGGGGCGATTGCGCTCAGCGCCGGGCCATTGAACACGCGCGCGGCGCCATGTGCGGCGGCAAGGCCGAACAGCAGTGGGAGGCTGAGCGCGTCAGCAACGGTGGCCAGAGCCAGCGTCAGCGCGATCGCGCAGTCTATCAGGTTGGCGAACAGCACGACTCGCCGCCGGTCGAAGCGGTCGGCAGCGACTCCGGCGACCGGGGTCAACACGAAAAGCGGCACGAACTGGGCCGCGCCGAGCAGGCCGAGCATCAGCGAGGCATCCTTGATGCCCATGCCGTACTGCTCGCGGGCGACATCGTAAGTCTGGTAGCCGATCAGCACCACGATCGAGAGCGTGGCGAAAGTGGCAAGGAAACGCGCCAGCCAGAAGCGCCGATAGTCGGCAATTTGCAGCGGGGAGGTGGGTTCGGGAACCGGATCGCTCACGCAGCCGCCATGGCAGGTGGGCGCGGGAGTGCCAAGTGGCGCCGGGCTTCAGATCGACTCAAATCACGGAGGGTGAGAGATCGCATGCTCCCCCGGCTTGCGCCGGGCGGCTGTCAGCCTCTGCGGCGCAGGCGCGGGTTCGGCTGGAGCTCGCAGATCATGGTCATGAAGTCGTCGAGCCGGATGATCCGCTCGAACTGGAAGCCGGCACGGTCGTCGGTGGTCCAGATGCAGTAAGCTTCGATCCGGCCGATCACCGGCAGCCTGACGATCACCCGGTCACCACGAGCGAGTCCCGAAGTGCCTTCTTCGGCGGCGTCGATCATGAAGCCGTGCGCCGAAACGTTGCAGATGTGGAGCTTCACGTCGCCGCGCACCCGGTGCTCGCCGATAACCGGGAAATCGACCGGATGCCGCGTCGAGCGGCGCATGTCGGGCACGGAAAGCTGAGCCCCGCCTGCCATCGATTTCCAACTCCCTGCTGCGCTGTCGGAACGAAAGGCTTCGCAGGAAATGCCGAACAAAGCGTAAAAAGTTGCCTCAGGACCGGCGCAGGATACCGTGCCTCTTGCGTCCCAGGCTCAGCTTGCGCTGCTCGCCGGGCGCCAGCTCGATCAGCAGCGCGGGATCGTCCTGCACCACGTCGTCGAGCCGTACGGCGCCTTCGGCGATCTTGCGTTTGGCCTCCCCGTTGGAGGCGGTGAAGCCGATCGCAGTACATGCCGCGCCGAGGCGAATGCCCTCAGACGGGACATCGAGCACCGGCAGGTCCTCACCGAGCCCACCGCCGGCGAAGGTCGCGGCAGCCGTGGCCTCGGCAGCCTGCGCCGCCTCAGCGCCGCGGACCAGCCCGGTAACTTCGTTGGCGAGGAGGATCTTCGCTGCGTTGATCTCGCTCCCCTCGAGCTTCTCGAGCCGGGCGATCTCGTCGAGCGGCACGTCGGTGAACAACCGCAGGAAGCGCCCGACGTCGCGGTCGTCGACGTTGCGCCAGTACTGCCAGAAGTCCCACGCCGGCAGCATGTCCTCGTTGAGCCACACCGCGCCAGACACCGACTTGCCCATCTTGGACCCGTCGGCGCGCGTGATCAGCGGCGCGGTGACGCCGTAAAGCTCGCTCCCGTCGATCCGTCGCGCCAGTTCGATACCGTTGACGATGTTGCCCCACTGGTCGCTGCCACCGAGCTGCAGCCGGCAGCCATAGTCGCGCGACAGCTTGAGGAAGTCGTAGGCCTGCAGGATCATGTAGTTGAATTCGAGAAAGGTCAGCGGCTGCTCGCGATCGAGCCGCAGCTTGACCGAATCGAACGTCAGCATGCGGTTGATCGTGAAGTGGCGCCCGACGTCGCGCAGCAGCTCGATGTAGCCGAGCTTGCTCAGCCACTCGTCGTTGTCGATCAGCAGCGCGCCCGTCGGCCCCTCGTCGAACGAGAGAATCTTCTCGAAGCTGCCCTTGATCGAAGCGATATTCGCCGAGAGCTGTTCGTCGGTGAGCAGCTTGCGTGCGTCGTCCTTGCCCGACGGATCGCCGACCTTCGCGGTGCCGCCGCCCATGATCACAATCGGGCGATGCCCCGCCTGCTGCACGCGGCGCAGCAGCATGATCGAGGCAAGATTGCCGACGTGTAGCGACGGCGCTGTCGGGTCGAACCCCACATAGGCCGTCACGACCTCCCGCGAGGCCAGCGCGTCGAGCGCCGCCGGGTCGGTCACCTGGTGGATATGGCCGCGCTCGCTGAGCAGTCGGAGGAGGTCGGACTTGAAGTCGGTCATAGCGCGGCGCGCTTAGCACAGATTACGCTGCCGTCATCCCTGCGGGAGTCGCAGGGCGGCGCGGCCAGCGCAGGTAAGCTTCCACCGCAACAACGTTGGGCACCCAGCACAGCCATGCAATCGCCCGATAACCGTCGGCGAAATCGATCCCGAGCACCGGAATGAGCGGCAGGTAGAGTCGCAGCGTGACGGCGGCCATCGTCAGCGCCCACGAGCGCAGCATCCAGGCGCGATGCTCGGCAAACCGCCGTTCGACTGCACAGCGCCAGCCGCGCCAGGTGGTGACGAGCCACAGCAGCGCAAGCGTGCCGAACCCCGCGGCGGCCATGGGGCCGGCGGTAGAGCCGAGCGCCAGCGGGATTCCGGCAAGACCGCCGGCGACGCAGCCGACGACATAGACTCGGCCGACGAGCCGGTGGAAACCGGGCCGAGGCGAGCGGAAGCGAGCGACGAACTGCAACGGACTGACGAGCAGGGCCGTCGCGCCGCCGACGACGTGGATCACCAGGAACGGATCGGCGAACGCGTTGGCAAGAATGCCGGGCGCGCGGGTCTCACTCGCCGTCAGGTAGCGGTAGGATACCAGCGCAATAGCCACGCTCAGGACGGCGACCGTGCCGCGCCAGGCGGGATTCGGGATACGGATCATGGCAAGCTCTCCGGGTTGTACCGGTGTCTACGTTGCCCGTCGTGCGGCGAGCGGATAGGCCCGTTTGCGTGAGCGGTGCCGGGATTTCGCGAATGGTGCAGCGCCTGCCGTTACGGCGCGCCGCGGTCGAGCTTCTGCTGCTCGTCGCGCTCGGGCTTCTGATGGCCGTGCTCGGGCCCTACCGGACGCTCGACGTCGCACCGGGCCCGAGGACGCTCTACTGGCTGCTGGCAATCGTTGGCGGCGGGGTGATCGGAATCGCGCTCGACCTGACGCTGGGTGAGCGGGTCGGCGGCTTCTGGCGCCGCGTAGCGCTGGTGACGCTGGCGATGACCCCGCCTGTCACGCTGCTGGTCTATGTCCTCAACCTGTGGCTGTTCGATTCGCCGCCCGGCATCCGCTGGCTGCCGATCCTGGCATGGCAGGTTTTCGTGGTCGCGTTCCTGGTCATGGCCATGCGCGCGCTCGCATGGCGGCGGGTGGTCGAGACGCGGACGCTGGTCGTCCCACCGCTGCCCGAGGCCGAGCGGGCGTTCCGCATGCGACTATCGGCCCGGCGCCGGGCCGCGCGGCTGGTCGCGGTCGAAGCCGAAGATCACTACGTGCGGGTGCACACCGACGCCGGCTCGGAGCTCGTCTCGATGCGCTTTGCCGATGCGCTGGCAGAGCTGGCGCAAGCTCACGGCTACCGCACGCACCGATCGTGGTGGGTCGCGCACGACGCGATCGAGAGCGTGCGCTGGCGCCGCGGGTCGGGAGAAGTGCGGCTGCACGGTGGGCTCGTTGCGCCGGTCAGCCGCAACCATGCTGCGGCGCTCAGGCAAGCGGGCTGGCGCTGAAGGAACAAGGCGGATATCGCTGGCGTCGGAGACCCCGACAATGCACGTTCTGCTGCCGCATCCCGCCCATCCGCCGCTCGGGGTGAATCGGATCGAGGCGAGAGTTATCGGACGCGACGCCAGCTGGGTCCGGCTGCGCTGGCGGATCGAAGGCTCGCAGCAACTGGTCGTGCCGCCGTTCGCGGGCAAGGGGCGAGCCGACGAGCTGTGGCAGACGACCTGCTTCGAGCTGTTCCTCTGGCCCGAGGGCGCGGCCTGCTACATGGAACTCAACCTGTCACCGTCGGAGCGGTGGAACGCCTACGATTTCGAAGCCTACCGCTGGGGAATGAACGAACGGCCTTTCCCGCGCGAGCCCGAATGCACGATTCGGATCGGCAGCAGTTTCGCGATTTTCGATGCCGCGGTGCCGACCGCCGGATTGCCGGCCGAGGCATGCGCGATGGGCCTGTCTGCAGTCATCGAGGAGCAGGGCGGTGCGAAGAGCTACTGGGCGCTCGCGCACCCCGATGCAAAGCCGGACTTCCACGCTCCCGCTTGCTTCGCGGCAACGCTTCCGGCAGCGGACGCGTCATGAAATTCGGCATCGACCGGCTGCTTGCCGAGCCCGACCTCAGGAGGCCGCTCGAGGGCCAGCGCGTGGCGCTGGTCGCGCATCCCGCCTCGGTGACGCTCGACCTCACGCATTCGCTCGACGCGCTGATCGCTGCGGGGATCGACGTCACGGCCGCTTTCGGGCCGCAGCACGGGATCAAGGGCGACAAGCAGGACAACATGATCGAGACCGCGGACGAGGTCGATCCGCGCTACGGTATCCCGCTGTTCAGCCTCTACGGCGAGGTGCGTCGGCCGACCGAGCAGATGATCGACGCGGCCGACGTGTTCCTGTTCGACCTTCAGGACCTCGGCTGCCGCATCTACACCTTCTGCACCACCCTGCTGTACCTGCTCGAGGAGGCGGCGAAGCACGGAAAGCGCGTGTGGGTGCTCGACCGTCCCAATCCGGCCGGGCGTCCGGTCGAGGGGACCCTGCTGCAACCCGGTCAGGAAAGCTTCGTCGGCGCCGGGCCGATGCCGATGCGGCACGGACTGACGATGGGCGAGATGGGCGCGTGGTTCGTCCGCCACTTCGGTCTCGACCTCGACTACCGCGTCATCGAGATGCACGACTGGCTGCCCGAGGCCGGCCCCGGCTACGGCTGGCCGGAGAGCCGCATCTGGATCAATCCGAGCCCGAACGCAGCGAGCCTCAACATGGCGCGTGCCTACGCGGGAACCGTCATGCTCGAAGGCGCGACGCTGAGCGAGGGCAGGGGCACTACTCGCCCGCTCGAGGTGCTGTTCGGTGCTCCCGACCTCGACGCCAAGGCGGTTCTCGCGGAAATGACCCGGCTGGCTCCCGAGTGGCTCGAAGGGTGCGCCCTGCGCGAATGCTGGTTCACACCGACGTTTCACAAGCACGCCGGCGAGCTGTGCAACGGCCTCATGGTCCACGCCGAAGGGCCGTTCTACCGCCACGAGGCTTTCCGGCCGTGGCGCCTTCAAGCGCTGACCTTCAAGGCAATCCGGACGCTTCGCCCCGACTATCCGCTCTGGCGCGATTTCGCCTACGAGTACGAGTTCGACCGGTTGGCGATCGACGTGATCAACGGCGGACCGGGGCTGCGCGAATGGGTCGACGATCCGGCCGCCGGACCAGGCGATCTTGAGGCTGTGGCCGCACCGGACGAAGCGCGCTGGCGCGAGGAAACGGCGGACCTGTTGCGCTACTGACGGCTAACCGCCGGGAAGGCGGCGCAACTTCGCCTCGCCGGGGCGAGGAAGCGGGCGGACGTCGGCCGTGTCGTTGCGCATCACCATGACCGAGCAGCCGCCGATCCGGTGATCCACCGCAGCGATCAGCAGCGGCTCGTCTGGCGAAGCAGTGTCCCGCTGGAGCTTCGGGAGGCCCCGATGCTGACGGACCATTTGGATGCGGTCGCGGCAAGCGACCTCCGAGTCAGTCGCGGCAGACTGAGTGCCGGGCACCGGCTCCGGCGGGACGGCAGACGGCGCGGAGGCAGATTCGGCCAGCGCGCCGGTAGCGAGTGTCAGGGCGATCAGCGACAAGGCGATCCGCATCGGACTCTCCCATTCGCGGAAATCATATCATCGACGGACGCACGAGCAAACCCGCGGACGCGGCGGCCGGGGAGTGCGCCAGGGCCCTGCGCCTGGTGCCGCATTCGCGCTTGCCCCGTAGCACGCCGGGTCGCTAGACGCGCGCAGGGATCCGGGAGAGACGCATGCTTACCCTCTACAGCTTCGGCCCCATGGCCAACTCGCTGAAGCCGATGCTGACGCTGTTCGAGAAGTTCGAGTTCGGCCGGGATTTCACGGTCCACCGTCTCGAACCCTCGAAGTTCGAGCACCACAGCGACTGGTACAAGGCCATCAACCCGCGCGGCCAGGTTCCCGCGCTCGACGACGGCGGGCGCATCGTCACCGAGAGCACCGTGATCTGCGAATACCTCGAGGACGCCCATCCGACCGAATTGAAGTTGCGGCCCGACGATCCGTGGGACCGCGCGCAAATGCGCGTCTGGACCAAGTGGGTCGACGAGTACTTCTGCTGGTGCGTCTCGACGATCGGGTGGCACCGCGGCGTGAGCCACATGGCCAAGGCGCTGTCGGACGAGGAGTTCGAGGAGCATCTCAAGAAGATCCCGATCCCAGAGCAGCAGGTGAAATGGCGCCGCGCGCGCGAGGGATTCCCGCAGGACCTGCTCGACGAGGAGATGCGCAAGATCGGTGTCTCCGTAAGGCGGCTCGACGACCACCTCGCCGATCACGAATGGCTCGCCGGCGGGATGTATTCGCTGGCCGACATCTGCAACTTCGCCATCGCCAACGGGATGGAGAAGGGTTTCGCCGAGCTGGTCAACAAGGACGACACGCCGCACCTCGTCCGCTGGATCGAACAGATCAACGAGCGGCCCAGGGTTAAGGAAATGTTTGCCACGGTACCCCGTGAGCAACTCGGACCGCCGAAAGCCGATTAGCAGCCGACTTCGCATCAGCTCGGGTTCTGCTTAACAGGCCGATAACCATCTCATGGTACCGCTCCCGCACAGCACGGGTCGGGAGAGCATAACCCCATGTTGCACCAGGTGATCGATGCGTCGGCCGCAGACGCGGCTGACGGCGTTTCCGCAAGCTGCAGCGAGGTTACGCTCGGCTGTTCCGACGTCTCGGGGCTTGTCCAGTCGGTACTGGCGTCGTCGGAGAAGCTTCGCGCAGAACACGCCGCGCTGCTCGGCACCGTCGCCACCCTCAACGAGGATCAGGACCGGGTCGCGCAGGCCTGCGACGAGTCACGCCTGCTCTCCCAGCGCGCCATCGACCAGCTGAGCGAGGGCACGGCCCACATCCGCAATTCGTTGGCCGAAATCGGCAACCTGCTGGCGCTTGTCGACACCCTGACCCACCATGTCACCGGGTTCGCGGCGGCGATGAGCCAGGTCAGGCAGTGCTCGCGCGACATCGACCAGATCGCTGAAACCACCAACATTCTCTCGCTCAACGCCGCGATCGAAGCCGCACGCGCAGGCGAGGCGGGTCGTGGCTTTGCCGTGGTCGCCAACGAAGTGAAGAGTCTTGCGGGCAAGACCCGCAAGGCGACCGACGAGATCACCCGCACGATCGACACGCTCGGCAGCGAGGTCGAGCGAGTTGTTGCCGAGATCGAGAAGGGCGCCAGGGTCCGGGACGAAGCGCGCACCTCGGTGTCCCGGATCGAGGACACGCTGGTCGAGGTCGGCGAGATGGTCAACGAGGTCGACCGGCAGAACGACCAGATAGCCCAGGCGACCAATTCGATCAGCGGCCATGTCGACAAGCTGCAGCGAGTGCTCGCTTCGTTCAACGAGGCGGCGCGGGACAACGAGGGCAAGCTTGGCCAGGCTCAGGCGCGAATGGCCGAGCTCGAGGAAATGGCCAGCCTTATGTTCGACCAGTTGGTCCGCGCCGGCCTCGCGCCGCGCGACATGGCAATGGTCGACAAGGCCCGCGAGGCGCGCGACGAGGTCATCGCACTCGCCCTGGCGGCTCTGGAGGACGGCAGTCTGACCGAAGAGCAGCTGTTCGACGACCGTTATGTCGAGGTGCCGGGGACCAATCCTCAGCTCTACCGCAACAGCTTCTGCGACTGGGCCGACAAGCACTGGCGTCCGGTCCTTGACCGGGTCAAGGCGTCGGATCCGAACATCGTCGCGACCGTATGCGACGATCGCAACGGCTTCCTGCCGACCCACCTTACCGACCGTTCGCGTCAGCCTACCGGCGACTACGAGCACGACCTGCAATTCTGCCGCAACGGACGGATGATCTTCAACGCGATCGACAAGCGCATCAAGGCGGGCAATGCCCCGTTCTCTATGGCCGTCTATCGCTACGAGGGCGACGGCAAGAACTATCGCGTCGTGCGGCTGGCTAGCGTCCCCATCGTGATCAACGGCCGCCGATGGGGTGACTACGAGATTTCCTACGCGTTCTGAGCGGCCTTGGTCTGGGTGACGGAGCCTGAAGCTGGTCTGGCAGCGCTCATATTGCAGTGCAACAATTCGGTTGCATTTCATGGTGCAGCGCGACATCCTCACGGCCGATGGACATGATCGTTCCGCTCAATACCGACCTCGGCGAACTGCTGGCCCGCCTCGGGGAGCAGGCAGGTGACATTGCGGTTCAGTGCAGCGATACAGGTGGCCTCGTCGGCAGGCTCAACCGCCAGATTTCGGCCGAGGCAGAGCGGTTGGATCAGCTGTTCGATGCCATGGAAGCGCTCAGCCGGAGCCGGGCGGAGCGGCGCGAGGCGACGTTCGAACTGCTGCAGACTTCCGAAGCCGCGCAGATCGTGCTCGAGCGCGGGCATCACGTCGCCGAACGGTCGCTCGATGAGGTCTCGAGGCTGGTCTCCGACGTCACAGAGCTCGACGGCCAGTTGCACGGCTTCCTCGAGACGCTCGACGAGATCGGCGGTGTCTCGTCCAAGCTCTCCGAGATCGCCGAGCATACGCATATGCTGAGTTTCAACACCCGCATCGAGGCGGCTCGGGGCGGTGCGGCGACAGCGCCGTTCGAAGTGCTTGCGACCGAGATTCGCCGGCTTGCGGCGACCGCAGCCGAATCCTCCAGCGAGGTCGGCCGCAACATCGCCCGCTTGCAGGCCACCGCCGGTTCGCTGATCGAGTCGCTCAAGACCAACATCGCCCGCGGCCGCGAATCCACCCGGCACATCGACGCGCTGCGCACGTCGCTGAGCGACATGGCCGCGCTGGTGCAGCAGTTCCACGACCGCTCGCGGGCGATCGCCGACTGTAACGAACGGGCCGAGACCAGCGTGCGTCAGGTCGATGACGGGCTCGCCGAGTTCGCACAGGTCGCTGCCGAGAGCGCGCGCCGCGCCGAGGAGGCGCGGGAGCAGCTCGATCGGCTAGAGACGCGCGCCAACGACATGCTCAATCAAGTGGCCCACGGTGGCGTGCGGACCCGGAACACGCCCTTCATCGACCTTGCGATGGAAGGCGTTAGCGAAATCGCCGGCCTGATCGAACGTCATCTCGACGATGGGACTCTCACCGAGGACGCGCTGTTCGACACGGACTACCGCCCTCGTCCCGAGACCGACCCGGTTCAGTACGACAACGACTTCGCCGATTTCGCTGACCGTCACATCCGCCCGATCCTCGATCGCTACACACACCAGCACCGTGCCGTCGTCGGCTGCTGCCTGATCGACATGAACGGCTACCTTCCTACGCACATTACCGAGCGCAGCCAGGGGCAGCTTCCGGGGCAGCGGTTGCGCAACCTCGAGTTCGCTCGCAACCGACAGATCTTCATGGACAGCCAGACTCGCCGCGCGCTCGACGGCGACGACGCGTTCTTCCTGTTCGCCTATCGCCAGGACCTCGGGGAAGGGCGCTTTCGCGCCCTGCGGAGCGTCTTCGTGCCGTTGCGCTTTCGCGGGAGGAAGTGGGGATTGTTCGAGGTCGGCTACCAGATCTGACCTCACGCCACCGCCGCGCGACAAGCACGCGCGCCCGGCTAGTCTTTGTCGGAAAGTCAGCCCGGGGAGGCAAGGGGTGACGCAACGAGCGAGGAAGCGCTCGACAGCTTCGGCGTGGCCGACCGCGTGACGATCGAAGCGGCAACTTCTTCGAGCGCGTGCCCGAGGGCCACGATGGCGGCCTCCTGAGCCACATCATCCACGACCGGGACGACGGCGAGAACGTGACGAACTTGCAGCACGTTCGCGAGGCAACGAAACCCGATGGCGACGAGCCGCACATGGGCAGGATGCTCGATATGATGATGCAGCTGGTCCCCAGAGGTGAGGAGCGCACCCCCAGCGAATAGGCCACCTCGCTTGAGCCCATCGGGTTCCGCGTACAGCGGGTGGTGAAGGCGGCGCCACCCGTCAGCGTGGCAGGGGCGGTGCGGGCCTGAAGCCCGAACTGCTATTCGGTGGGCTCACTGACCGTGATCTCGACGTTGCCATTGCGGTCGCTGGTTCCGAGGATCGCGGCCTGCTCGGCAATTTCCACGGCTCGCACCGGGTCGGGAAGCCGGTCGACCAGCGCGAGCAACGCAGAGCCGTTGGCATCCGAGTAGATGATCGGAATTCCCAGGTCCGTCGGCAGGAGGTCCGGCATCTCGCGTATCACTATGCCAACCTGCAGGACGTCCCCGCTGTCGCCGAACGCGATCACGTACCGATCGGGGGAATCGTTGGGCCGATAGACGTAAAAATCCTCGACCGCGTCGTCGCGGCACCATCGCGCTCCTTCAGGAGGAATCGCCGTTCCCTCCGCGTCCGTTGATTCGCCCACTTCCAGCATCATCAGCGAGCTGCTGAGGACGTCGGGCGAGGGAGGCAGAACATTGGTTTCGCCCACGTCGAGCTGCGCGGCGCAGGGTTGGACACGATATGATGGCGACGACAGGTACTGGGGTTGGGGTAGGCCCAGCGACCGCTCGGTCTCCGCCAACAATTGCGCGATCTCATCGGCATTCTTGCTCGACGATGTGGCGCGCAGCTTGATCAGCCAGGGTCCGTGAGGGAACAGGATCGCCCCAGTGGCGGTGTAGGGCTGCCCCGGCGCAATGTCATAGGCCAGCGCCAGTCCGATGGGTGCTTCGCTTCCGGCGGGACGATACGCGGCGGGCTCCAGCGAAGCGTGACTCGCCGGCCTGAAGCCCTCGCGCTCAGCCATGATCGTCGCCAGTCGATCGAACCAGAGCGAGGCTTCGGGCAGGCCGGCACGGTAGACATAGAACGAGAGGAAGGTGTCTCCGTCAGCGGCCTCATAGATCGCACTGACATCGTACTGGGCTGAGCCGTAATCACGGACCCAGCGGCGATGCAGATCTCCGAGACGTGGCGGGAACACGATGCTGGTGCGCTCGTGAATAAAGGGGGCATCCGGAGGAACTTCGATCTCCTCGGCCGCCGCAACGGGCACGGACGCGAGAGCCAGACAGGTTGCCGCCAGAAGCGTAGTCGATCGCATAGCCTTCTCTCCCGCCGTCCTGACGAAGGATGAGAAGCGGCGGGGGGCGCGTCAAGCGTCGATCATTTCCCGATCGATCTCCGCCGCCCGGTTCTGGATGAAGTTGAACCGGTGCTCAGGATTGCGGCCCATCAGCTGGTCCACCAGTTCCTTCACCGCGTGGCGCTGCTCGTGCTCGGGGGGCAGGGTGATACGGATCAGCGAGCGGGTCGCGGGATCCATCGTGGTCTCGCGAAGCTGCTGCGGGTTCATCTCGCCGAGGCCCTTGAAGCGGCTGACTTCGACCTTCTTGCCCTTGAACACCGTCGCCTCGAGCTCGGCGCGGTGCGCGTCGTCCTTGGCGTAGCGCGTCTCCTTGCCCGCGGTCAGGCGATAGAGCGGGGGCTGGGCGAGGAAGATGTGCCCGTTCCTGACGACCTCTGCCATCTCCTGGAAGAAGAACGTCATCAGCAGCGTGGCGATGTGCGCCCCGTCGACGTCGGCGTCGGTCATGATGACGATCCGGTCATATCGCAGCAGGTCCGGGTTGCATTCCCGACGGGTGCCGCAGCCGAGCGCAAGGATCAGGTCGGCGATCTCGCTGTTGGCGCGGATCTTGTCGGCGGTGGCCGAAGCGACGTTGAGGATCTTGCCGCGGATCGGCAGGATCGCCTGGGTCTTGCGGTCGCGCGCCTGCTTGGCGCTGCCGCCCGCGGAATCGCCCTCGACGATGAACAGCTCGGTCTCGCCATCGCCTTCGCCCGAGCAGTCGGTCAGCTTGCCGGGCAGGCGCAGCTTGCGTGCGTTGGTCGCGGTCTTGCGCTTGATCTCGCGCTCGGCCTTGCGCCGCAGGCGTTCGTCCATCCGCTCCATCACCGCGCCGAGCAGCGCGCGGCCGCGCTCCATGTTGTCCGCGAGGTAGTGGTCGAAGTGGTCGCGTACCGCGTTCTCGACGAGCCGGGCCGCCTCCGGCGAAGTCAGCCGGTCCTTGGTCTGGCTCTGGAACTGGGGGTCGCGGATGAACACCGAGAGCATGATCTCGCTGCCGGTGACGATGTCGTCTGCCGAGATATCCTTGGCCTTCTTCTGCCCGACCAGTTCGCCGAATGCGCGGATGCCCTTGGCGAGCGCGGCGCGCAGGCCCTGCTCATGAGTGCCGCCGTCGGGGGTCGGCACGGTGTTGCAGTACCAGGAATAGGCTCCATCGGACCACAGCGGCCAGGCGATCGCCCACTCGACGCGGCCCTGCTCGTCGGGGAAGTCCTGCCGCCCGGTGAAGAACTCGGCGGTGACGCACTCGCGACCGCCGACCTGCTCGCGCAAGTGGTCGGCGAGGCCCCCGGGGAACTGGAACACCGCTTCCTGGGGTACCTCCTCACTCGCCAGCGAGGGCGCGCACTTCCAGCGGATCTCCACGCCCGCGAACAGGTAGGCCTTCGAGCGGGCCAGCTTGAACAGCCGCTTGGGGCTGAAATCGCGTTCGCCGAAAATCTCGGTGTCGGGCACGAAGGTGACCGAGGTGCCGCGACGGTTCGGTGCGGCGCCGAGATGCATCAGCCCGCTTTTCGGCTGCCCGCGCTCGAACTCCTGCGCGTAGAGCTCGCGGTTGCGGGCGACCTCGACGCGCACATAGGAGCTGAGCCCGTTGACCACGCTGACGCCGACACCGTGCAAGCCGCCGCTGGTGGCATAGGCCTTGCCCGAGAACTTGCCGCCCGAGTGGAGCATCGTCAGGATCACCTCGAGCGACGACTTGCCCGGAAACTTGGGGTGCTCGTCGACCGGCATGCCGCGGCCGTTGTCGGTGATCGTCAGCCGGTTATCGGTTCCGAGTTCGACCTCGATCCGCGTCGCATGGCCGGCGACCGCCTCGTCCATCGCGTTGTCGAGCACTTCGGCCGCCAGGTGGTGCAGCGCCCGCTCGTCGGTGCCGCCGATGTACATGCCCGGCCGGCGCCGCACCGGCTCCAGTCCTTCGAGCACTTCGATCGCGGAAGCATCGTAATCGCCGCCGCCGGGAGGCAGCTTGTCGAACAGGTCATCGGACATGCACCGGCTATAGGGGGCGGATTCGCGCCGGTTCAAGCGCGCGAGTTCACTTTCCCCAAGACCGTCGTCATCCCGGCTTTCACCGGGATGACGGTTGTTGGTTGCGCGGCTGTCAGAACCGGGTCGGTGCCGCGTCCACCACCGAGACGGTGCCGTTGCCGACCTGGCGCACCTCCATCGCGCGCTCGCCAATGCCGTTGCTGCGGAACCGGAACGGGCCGTCGAGACCGAGGAACCCGTCCTCGGCCAGCATGCGGCCGACCGGGAAGTTGCGCCCGGGCTGCCAGTCGCGGGCAATGCGCAGCGTCAGCAACACCGCGTCGTAGCCGAGGGTAGCTACCCGGAACGGCTGCTCGCCGAAGCGGGACTCGTAGCTGGTCGCGAACTGGCGGTAGCGACTGTCCGACACCGCGGAGAACCAGGCGCCGCGCAGCGACGGTGTGTTGGCGACGCTTGCTTCGCCGCTCCACAGTTCGGTGCCGAGCAGGTAGACTCGGGTGCCGCCTTCGCGTAGCGGCCCCGCAGCCATCGCCGCGAGACGCGGCCCCTCGGCGATCAGCACGGCGTCGTACCCTCCGGCCGCCTTGAGCCGCTCGGCAGCGCTGACGATCGAGGTGTTGCTGCGGTCGTAGTTCTCGACGCGCGTTACAGTCCCGCCGATCCCGGCGACGGCGCGCGACAGCGCTTCGCTCGTGCGCCGGCCGTAATCGCCGTTCGGCACCAGCGCGGCGAAGCGGCGCGCGCCCTGCTGCGAGGCGTAGGCAACCGTGCGGGTGACCGACTGCTCGGGCACGTGGCCCATCACGAACACGTCGGGCGCGGCCACCGAAGTGTCGTTGGAGAAGGTGATCAGCGGCACGTCGGCCGGGCGTGCGCGGGCAAGCACCGAACTCACGTCCTCTCGCAGCAGCGGCCCGAGGATCAGCTTGTTGCCGTCACGGATCGCGTTGGCCGCGGCAGTCCCGGCGCCGGTCGCGGTGTCGTACGTGGTGATGCGCAGATTCTCGGCATTGGTGTCGAGCAGCGCCATCGTCGTCGCGTTGGCGATCGAGCGGCCCACCGCGGCGTTGTCGCCCGACAACGGAACCAGCAGGGCGACGCGGTGCCGCGCGGTATCGGTCGGCAGCTCGTCGGCGCTCGGCGTGGGCGACGGCACCGGGGCGGGGCCGGGCCGGCTGTCCGGTACGACCTTGCAGGCCGCGAGGACGACAGTGAGCAGTGTGACAGCGAGCGTGCGCCCGAGGGATCGCCTGGTGAACATGCTTGCGGCTCCAGCTGCTGATGGGCCACAAGCACCGCGTGAGCGATGCCGACCGACCCGAACCTCTTCCACCCGGCCTGTATATTGTCGCGACCCCGATAGGCAACCTCGGCGACATCACGCAGCGGGCCGCGGACGTGCTCGCGCGCTGCGACGCGGTTGCCTGCGAAGACACCCGGGTGACGGCCAGGCTCCTGCGGTATCTCGGCATCTCCAAACCGCTGTGGCGCTACGACGATCACGCCGACGAGCGCGACCGGGCGCGGCTGCTCGATTCGATGCGGGACCGGGCGGTGGCACTCGTCAGCGACGCTGGGACGCCGCTCGTTTCCGATCCCGGGTATCGGCTCGTGCGCGAAGCGCGCGCCGCCGGCATCGCCGTGACCAGCCTGCCCGGACCGAGCGCCCCGATCGTCGCGCTGACGCTGTCGGGCCTGCCCAGCGACCGGTTCCTGTTCGCCGGTTTCCTGCCGCCCAAGGACAAGGCGCGGGCCGAAGTGCTGGCGGAGCTCGGCTCCGTGCGTGCGACGCTGGTGTTCTTCGAGACGGCGCCGCGACTGACGCGCTCCCTCGCGGCAATCGGCGAGATGCTGCCGGGTCGCCAAGTCGCGGTCGCGCGCGAACTGACCAAGCTCTACGAGGAATGCCGCGGCGGCGCACCGGCGGAGCTGATCGCGCACTACGAGGCGCATCCGCCGAAGGGCGAAATCGTGCTGTTGGTCGGGCCGCCAGTCGACGTCGGCGCATCGGAAGTCGACGCGGATGCGCTGCTGCGCGAGGCGCTGCTGACAGCCAAGCCGTCGCAGGCAGCGGCGCAAGTCGCCAAGGCCACCGGGCTCGACCGCAAGGCGCTCTACGCCCGCGCGCTCGAGATCAAGTGAAGCGCGAACTTTCCGAGAAGCGCGGCCGGCGCGGCGAAGGCTGGGCCGCCTGGTGGCTGCGCCTGCACGGATGGCGCGTCGTCGCCCGGCGGGTGAAGACGCCGCGGGGCGAGATAGACCTGATAGCCCGGCGCGGGGGGACGGTCGCGTTCGTCGAGGTCAAGTGGCGCGCGGCTGCGGCCGAACTGGCGCTGGCGATCGACGAATATCGCCTGCGCCGCGTCGCCGCCGCCGTTGAAGTGGTTGCGCATCGCTACGCCGGACCTCACGACACGATCCGCGTCGATGTGCTGCTGCTTGCGCCCGGCCGCTGGCCGCGCCACATCGTCAATGCCTGGCAACCGTGAAGGGGCACCGATGACCGTCCGCGTCGCGGTCCAGATGGATCCGCTCGAAAGCATCAACATCGCCGGCGATTCGAGCTTTGCGCTGATGCTCTCGGCGCAAGCGCGCGGGCATGAACTGTTTCACTACGACGTCGGCAGCCTGACGCTCGACGAAGACGGACGCCTGCACGCGCTGGCGCGGCCGGTGACGGTGCGACGCGTCGAGGGCGACCACTTCGAGGCGGGCGAGCCGCGCCGGCTCGACCTCGGGCGTGACGTCGACGTCGTGCTGATGCGGCAGGACCCGCCGTTCCACATGGGCTACATCACCGCGACGCACCTGCTCGAACGGATCGAATCCGAAACGCTGGTGGTCAACAACCCGGTCAGTGTGCGCAACGCGCCGGAGAAGGTCTTCGTGCTCGACTTCCGGCGATTCATGCCGCCGACACTGGTCACCCGGAGCGTCGATGAAGTCCGCGCCTTCATGCGCCGCCACGGCGCGGTCGTGGTCAAGCCGATCCACGGCAACGGCGGCAAGGCGATCTTCAAGGTGCCCGAGACCGGCGAGAACCTTTCGGCGCTGATCGAGGTGTTCAACCAGACCTGGCCCGAGCCGCACATGGTGCAGCCTTTCCTTCCCGAGGTGACCGAGGGCGACAAGCGCATCGTGCTGGTCGACGGCGAGGTGGCCGGCGCGATCAACCGCCGGCCGGGCGAGGGGGAGTTCCGTTCGAACCTCGTCCAGGGAGGCTCGGCGGAGCCGACCGCGCTGACCCCGCGCGAGGAGGAAATCTGCGCAGCGCTCGGCCCCGAGCTCAAGCGGCTCGGGCTGATCTTCGTCGGCATCGACGTCATCGGCGGGCAGTGGCTGACCGAGATCAACGTCACGTCGCCGACGGGCATCGTCGCGATCGACCGCTTCAACGGTACCGACACCGCGGGGCGCATCTGGGATGCGATCGAAGCGAAGCTCGTGCATGACTAGGTCGGCGCACCGGTTGAACCCGATACGGGGCAGGGCCGTTTAGCCTCTCATGTACGAATTCATCGTCGATGCCATCGCCTGGGGCGGCTACCTCGGCATCTTCCTGCTGATGGCGCTCGAGAACGTGTTCCCGCCGATCCCTTCCGAGGTGATCATGGGGATCGGCGGCGTGCTCGTGGCGCGCGGAGCGATGGACTTCTGGCCCTTGATCCTGGTCGGCACGGCTGGCTCCACGCTCGGGAACTACGCCTGGTACTGGGTGGGCGACAAATGGGGCTACCGCCGGCTCGAGCCGTTCATCGAGCGGCACGGCCGCTGGATCACGCTCGATTTCGAGGACATCGAGCGCGCCGCGCGGTTCTTCCAGCGGCACGGGCAGTGGGTCGTGTTCCTGCTGCGCTTCTCGCCGTTCCTGCGCACGATCGTCTCGCTTCCCGCCGGGCTCTCGCACATGTCGCTGTGGAAGTTCCTCGCCTACACGTTCGCCGGGGCGGCGGTGTGGAACGTGCTGCTGGTCGAGGGCGGGCGGCGCCTGGCGCCGCTTATCGAACGCTACGAGGTCTACGCGAG
The DNA here is from genome assembly GCA_937898525.1 of uncultured Sphingomonadales bacterium. Taxonomy (GTDB): domain Bacteria; phylum Pseudomonadota; class Alphaproteobacteria; order Sphingomonadales; family Sphingomonadaceae; genus Croceibacterium_A. The sequence goes on along the minus strand of CALCBC010000012.1, from coordinate 14,069 downwards.
CTGGGTCGTGGGCGGCCTGATAGTCCTGCTGCTCGCGGTCTACGCCTATCGCGTGGCAACCTGGAAGCCGCGCTGCGAGCGCTAACGGCGTTCGCGAGGGTGCGCGGCGCGATAGGTGTCGAGCAGCGTCGCCGCATCGACCTTGGTGTAGATCTGCGTCGATCCCAGGCTCGCGTGGCCGAGCAGTTCCTGCAGGCTGCGCAAATCGGCGCCGGCGCCGAGGAGGTGCGTGGCGAAGCTGTGACGGAGCGCATGCGGCGTTGCGGTAGCGGGAAGGCCGAGCGCAATACGTGCGCGCGCCATCGCCTTCTGCACCATGCCCTGGCTGAGCGGTCCTCCCTTCGCTCCGCGAAACAGCGGTTCGTCCGGGAGCAGCGCCCACGGACAGCGGACAGCGTAGTCGGCGACCGCGTCGCGAACGATCGGCAGCAGCGGCACGATCCGCTGCTTGCCCCCCTTGCCGGTCACCGCCAGTGTCTCGCCCAGCGGAAGGTCCGAGCCTTTGAGCGACAGCGCCTCGGCAATCCGCAGTCCGGCGCCGTACATCAGCAGCAACACTGCCCGGTCGCGTGCCCCGATCCAGTCCTCCGCCGCTGACTGGCGAACGACGTCGGCGAGATTGGTGACATCGTCGGGTGTGACGGGCCGCGGCAGGCCCTTCTTGATCCGCGGGCCACGCAACCGCGGCGGGCTCGGCTCTGCGTGACCGGCCTGCTCGCGCGCGAATGTGAGAAAGGCCTTGAGCGCCGAAAGCTCGCGCGCGGCGGAGACATTGCCGATCCCTTCCGCGCGGCGCTCGGCCAGTTGCGCCCGCAGGTCGCTCGCATCGAGCCGGGCGAGGGCGGCCCAGTCGCCTGCCCCGGTTCGGTCGATCAGTCGCGACGCGGCTGCGACGTAGGCGCGCACGGTGTGCGGGGAGCGGCGGAGGCCGTCCGAAAGGTGGCGGCTCCACGCCTCGAGCAGGTCCGTTCGGTTCATGCCGCCGCCAGCGCGTCGGGCACCAGTTCGGCGAGCAGCGCGTCGAGCAGCGGCATGCCCCGCGGCGTGACGCCGACGCGGTTTCCCTCGCGCCAGGCGAGACCGAGGCGTTCGTGGAAAGCCAGGCGCTCCCGGTCGATGAGATCGGCCGCGGGCACGCTGATGCGCCGTGAAAGGTCGGCCAGGTCGACGCCTTCGCGCAGCCGCAGTCCCATCAACAGCGCCTCCGCGCCGCGCTCGCGCGGCCCGAGGACCCGCTCCTCGACGATCCCGTGCCCGTTGCGGGCCACGGCGGCGAGGAAGTTCTCGGGTTTGCGGTGCCGCTGCGTCGCCACGCCTCCCCGTCGTCCATGCGCGCCCGGTCCGATCCCGGCATAGTCGAGGTAGCGCCAATAGGCGAGGTTGTGACGGCTCTCCTCCCCCGGCCGGGCGTGGTTGCTGATCTCGTAGGCGGGGAGGCCGGCCGCCTCGGTCAACTCGCGGGTCAGGGCATAGAGATCCGCCGCCGGATCGTCCTCGAGCGGCGTGAATGCCCCCTGCCGCACGTCGGTTGCGAAGCGCGTGCCGGGCTCGATCGTCAGCTGGTAGAGCGAGAGGTGCCCGGTGCCGAGCCCGACCGCCCGCTGCAGTTCGGCGGCCCACTGCTCGATTGTCTGGTTCGGCCGTGCGTAGATCAGGTCGAGGTTCACGCGCGCGAAGTGCCGCTGCGCGACGTCGAGCGCCGCGAGCGCCTCGCGGACGTCGTGCAGGCGCCCGAGAAATTGCAGCGCCGAGTCGTCGAGAGCCTGAAGGCCGAGCGAGACTCGATTGACCCCGGCGGCCGCAAGTTCAGCGAAATTTGCCGACTCGACCGACGAAGGATTGGCCTCGAGCGTGATCTCGACGTCGGGGGCGAAACCCCACTGTCGCTCGGCCTCGTTAAGGATTGCGCCGACCAGCCCAGGCGGCATCAGCGACGGCGTGCCGCCACCAAAGAATACAGAATTCAGGGATTTAAGTACACGTGCCTCGTTCTTGTTATCGAAATCCAATGCTTTGCGAGATTCCTCCGCTTCGTGGAACAGATCCCGCAATAGTGCATTACTCCATTCGTCCACTTCGACTCTTTCACGCACGTGTGAATTGAAGTCGCAGTACGGGCATTTGCGTAAGCAGAAAGGCCAATGGACGTAGAGAGCGCGTGTCACGCGCCATTGAGGGAGCGTTAACTCCCCATTGTCAAGAATAGGGTCGTGAAAATGAAAGGTCGCATTGCCGGGGTGCTCGGGCTCCTACTCGCTGCAGGAGCGGCGGGCGGCGCGTCCGCGCAATACCCCTCACTCAACGATGGCTTCGCCCAGCGCGTGCTCGCAGAGCATAACCGCGAGCGTGATCGTGCGGGCGTACCTCGTCTCGCCTGGAACGCCAATCTTGCCAGCGAGGCAGAAGCCTGGGCGCAGAAACTGGCGCGCGAAGGCTGGCTTCGCCACGCTCCGCAAAGCGAGAATCGCGGCGCCGGGGAGAACCTGTGGATGGGTTCGGCCGGCTATTTCGCCGTCGAGGACATGATCGGCGCGTTCATCGGCGAGCGGCAGCATTACCGGCACGGCCGGTTCCCGAACGTCTCGCGCACGGGCAACTGGCAGGACGTCGGCCACTATACGCAGGTCGTCTGGCGCGGCACGCGCGAGGTCGGCTGCGCGGTGGCGCGCGGCGCGCGCAACGATTTCCTCGTCTGTCGCTACTGGCCAGCCGGGAATTGGCTCGGCCAGACGCCGTTCTAGGCGAACTGGTCCGCCACAAGCTTCGCGAACGCATCGGCCCGGTGGCTGATGCGGTGCTTTTCCTCTGGATCGAGTTCGGCAAAAGTCCGGTCGTAGCCGTTGGGCACGAACACCGGGTCGTAGCCGAAGCCCAACGTTCCGCGCGGCGGCCAGGTCAGCGCGCCTTCGACATGCCCTTCGTAGATCGCGTGCTCGCCGTCCGGCCACGCCAATGCCAGCACGCACGTGAACCAGGCGTCTCGCGGCGTCCCGGTCCCCTTGGCCTGCAGCATGCCTTCGACCTTGCCCATGGCCATGTACCAGTCGCGCCCCGGCTCGCCCTCGAACCACTGCCGTTCGGCCCAGTCGGCGGTCCACACCCCCGGCCGGCCATCGAGCGCCGCGACAGACAAGCCGCTGTCGTCGGCAAGCGCCGGCAGCCCTGAACTTTCCGCCGCCGCGCGCGCCTTGATCAGCGCGTTCTCGGCGAAGGTGCGGCCCGTCTCCGGCGGCTCGGGCAGGCCGAGCGAACCGGCGGACAGGCACTCGGAGCCATAAGGCGCCAGCAACGCGGCGATTTCGCGCAGCTTGCCCGCATTGTGCGTGGCGATGACCAGCTTGCCGGCGCCGAGCCTGCGGCTCACTTCCCGACGGCCTCCGCCTGTGCGGCATAGATCCGCTCGCAGCCGATTCGCGCGAGGCGCAACAGGCGAAGCAGGCCTTCCTCGTCGTAGCAGGCACCCTCCGCGGTTGCCTGCACTTCCGCGATCTTGCCGCCCTCGAGCAGCACGAAGTTGGCATCGGCGTCCGCGGCGCTGTCCTCGTCGTAGTCGAGGTCGAGCACCGGCACGCCCTCAAAGATGCCGCAGCTGACCGCCGCAACCTTCGCCTGGATCGGGTCCTCGGCGATCGCGCCGGCCGCCATCAGCTTGTCGACCGCAAGCCGCAGCGCGACCCACGCCCCCGAGATCGCCGCGGTCCGCGTGCCGCCGTCGGCCTGGAGCACGTCGCAATCGAGCACGATCTGCCGCTCACCGAGCTTCTGGAGGTCGGTCACCGCGCGCAGGCTGCGGCCGATCAGTCGCTGGATTTCCTGCGTCCGCCCGCTTTGCTTGCCCTTTGCCGCCTCGCGCTGGCCGCGGGTATGCGTGGCACGCGGCAGCATCGAGTACTCTGCCGTGACCCAGCCCTGGCCCTTGCCACGCAGGAAGGGTGGGACCTTTTCCTCGACGCTCGCAGTGACGAGCACGCGCGTGTCGCCGAAGCTGACCAGCACCGAGCCTTCAGCGTGCTTGGTGAAACCGGTGAGTATCTCGATGGCGCGCATTTCGTCGGGCGCGCGGCCGGATGGTCGCATGAGAATTCCAATCTGGGGATAGCTTTCCTGAGGTCGCCCTAGCGACTAGATACGCCGCTGTCATGACCTCTCCCCCGGTAAGCGAACTGACCGAGCGCGCGCGGACGATCTTTCGCCTGGTCGTCGAAGGCTATCTCGACAGCGGTCAGCCGGTGGGCTCGAAGACGCTCGCCGAGGGCGGGATCAACCTGTCTCCGGCGTCGATCCGCTCGGTGCTCAGCGAACTCGAGGCGCTCGGCCTGCTCGCCGCGCCGCACACCAGCGCCGGACGGATGCCGACCGAGCTCGGGCTCCGGCTGTTCGTCGACGGGATGATGCAGGTGGCAGAGCCGACCGCTGAGGAACGCGCCGCCATCGAGCGGCGCCTGGACCGGCCCGGACCTATCGAGGCGGCTCTCGAGGCGACCAGCTCCGTGCTGTCGGAATTGTCCGGGGCGGCGGGCATGGTCATGGTCCCGCGGCGCGAACCGGCGCTGGCGCAGATGAGCATTGTCCCGCTCGATCGCGGCCGCGCGCTGGCGGTGGTCGTCGGCGCCGACGGCACGATCGAGAACCGGATTCTCGAGCTTCCGCCGGGCACCTCGGTTTCGATGCTGCAGGAAGCCTCGAACTACATCACCGCCCGGCTCGCCGGCCGCACGCTTGCCGAGGCGGCGCGGGCCATGCAGGCCGAGATTGCCTCGGGCAAGTCGGCGCTCGACAGCGCGAGCCGCGATCTCGTTGCGCGGGGCCTCGCGGTGTGGAGCGAGGATGCCGAACGGCGGCCCGTGCTGATCGTCCGCGGCCAGGCCCGGCTGCTCGACGATGCGGCGCTGAGCGACATCGAGCGGGTGCGTTCGCTGATCGACGACCTCGAGAACAAGCAATCGGTCGCGGAGCTGCTCGATTCCGCGCGCGAGGCCGAAGCGACGCGGATTTTCATCGGCAGCGAGAACCGGTTGTTCTCCCTGTCGGGCTCTTCCGTCATTGCCGCCCCCTATCGCGACCGCGAGGGCAGGGTCGTCGGCGTGCTCGGGGTCATCGGGCCGACCCGGTTGAATTACGCGCGGGTCGTGCCCATGGTGGATTTCACCGCCCGCTCCCTGGGCAAGTATATCGGATAGACGGAAACACGATGACCGGAACGGACGAACCGCGCGACGAAGCAGTGGAGAAGGAACTCGAGGGTGTTCCCGATGAGCTGCTCGATGGCGGCGAGCTGGCCAAGGACGAGGCCAAGCTCGACGATGCGCTGGCCTCGCTGCGGGCCGATCTCGAAAAGGCGCAGCAGGACATGCTCTATGCGCGCGCCGAAGTGCAGAACGTGCGCCGGCGCATGGAGAAGGAAGTCGCCGACGCGCGCGCCTACGCTGCGACCGGCTTTGCGCGCGACATCCTGTCGGTGGCGGACAACCTCGCGCGCGCGCTCGATCACGTGACAGACGAGATGCGCGAGGACGAGAAACTGAAGGGCTTCCTCGCCGGCATCGAGGCGACCCAGCGCGAACTGGAAAAGGTCTTCGGACTCCACGGCATCACCCGCATCGCCTCGAAGGGGCTGCCGCTCGACCCGAACCAGCACCAGGCGATGCTCGAGGTCCCGACCGACGAGGCCGAACCCGGCACCGTCGTGCAGGAGATGCAGTCGGGTTACATGATCAAGGACCGGCTGCTCAGGCCCGCAATGGTGGCGGTGGCGAAGAAGCCGGACTGAGCCTCAGTCGGGACGACTGGCGGAACGGCCCCTTCACTTGTCCGTAGCTCCTTCGAGGAGAACGGACATGACCAGCAAAACCAAGGGCTTGATTGTATCGGCGTGCCTCGCCTCGGCGCTCGCCGTTGGCGGATGCGCCAGGAACTACGGTGTCGAGGGTGCCGCCGTCGGCGCCGCGGTTGGCGCGGGCGTCGGTGCGGCGACCGATTCCAATATCGGCCGCTCGGCGGCAATCGGCGCGGCGGCCGGGGCGATCGGCGGCGCCCTGATCCGCAAGGACGGCGAGTGGTGCTACTACCGCGACCGCTACGGCGACGAATATCGCGAGCGGTGCTAGCGGTGCTCCGCGCAGGACCGGGCGTCAGACTATCTGGGCCCGGTTCTCGTCGCGGTGCTTCTTCAGGTACTTCATGAACGGGGTGCCGCCGGTGCCGACGTCAGGGTCGTTGCCGGCGATCGAGCCCGCCTGCTTGTTGATGTAGCTCGCCGCGTACTCGAGATGCCGCGTGCGGAACCTGGCGACCTGCTCGAGGCAGGTGTTGAACGCGTCGCGCAGTGCCGGTGAGTTCGTTCGTGTGACAAAATCACGCAACGTCGATCGTGCGCCCAGATCCTCGATGAAGCGCCGGTGTGGCACTGGGCGATAGTGGTGCAGCTCATCCAGAAAAGTCTTGAGCGGATCGTCGCTGTGACGCACCGCGAACAACGCATCCATCGCCGGCACTATCGAGCTCTGCGAGCCGGTCTGGCCGCGGAACGCCTGGGGTTTTTCGCCGAACTTCTCGACGCCCTCGTAGACGAGGCCTTCGCCGAGCGCGGGGTTGTTCGCCCAGCCGTGGATATAGGGCCGCACGCGGTGAAAATAGATGTAGGGGTCGCAGCGCTCCGGCATGCGCTTGAACACCGCGTAGATCCGCTCCCAGGCAAGGTCCATCCCCGAGAGCAGCGCCTCGCAGCGCTCGGCGTCCTCCTGCGCGGCGGCTTCGACCAGCTGCACCGCGTTGTCGAGCAGCACGCCGGCCTCGGCTTCGATGGCGACGTGGATCATCACGAACCAGTTCTCGTCCGCACCGCCGAGGAAGTTCTGCACCATGCGGATGTTGTCGAGCGTGACCGGGCCCGACTTGTCGATGCGCGCCCAGTTGTCGAGCACGTAGGCCGAGTAGGGGAGCAGCGGCGCCTGGCCGAGCCGGTCGGCGAGCGCGACGATCGGGCGGGCGAGGCTGGCGGGGAGCGAGGCGGGCGGCTCGGGCTCGCCCCAGACCCACGCCTGCACGAGGAAGCTGTACCGCACCATCATCGTGCGCACCTGTTCCTCGGGCGCGGTGCGCGCCCAGTCGGCGATGTCGTGCTCGGGCAGCCGCGCAAGCCAGTGGCGCACGCGACCCGAGGTCAGCAGGTCACTCAGGCGCTCGGCCGTGTCGACGACCGGGTCGAACCAGGTCGGCAGGAAGACTTCGTCGATTTCGTAGTGCGAAAGGAAGCCCCTCTCGCGTGACATGCCGTAGTCGGAAAGCCGCATGGGTAATTCCGCGACCGGGCGCGGGTTGGGCCGCCCGATCTGATTTCAGAGGATACCAGTTGCAGCTACTGGCCTCAATTTCAGTTTGGTTCGCAGTCCTGCAACAATCTTGCCAGGAGGCCTAGATCGGTTGCTGGTTCTGCCAGTCCGCTCGTCGTGAGCCTGTCGAACCACACGACCGCGCTCGCACCCTTCGACAAGCTCAGGTCGAGCGGTCGGGCGACGAACGCGAACTGCTCAATGTTCCCCGTGCGCCATGTCGATCTCGCGCACACCGCGCAGGCGCCGCGCTGCATCGACGAGCCGGCGGATCAACTCGCGCCGCGGCTGCGCCTGTTCGATGTGGCGCATGACGAGTTCGCCCGTCCGGGTAGTCTCGTCGCTCGAGGTAAGGCTGATGTTGCCGATGCCGGCCCACTGGTTGAGGAGGCTGAAATCCATCCGCACGTCCTTGACCCGGTAAAGCTCGATCTCGTCGATCGACTTGAACACGATCCCGCGACGCACGATCAGCCGCTCGGGCGTGATCTCGTACTTGGCGCTCATGCTCTCGATCCACTTGAACAGCACGATGAGCACCGCGAGTCCGGTCAGGACGAGCGGCCAGGCGCCCCAGTCGCCGGCCTTCGCCACCATCAGGGCAAACCCGGCGATGCCTATCAACACCGTGCCGAGGCCGGCAGCGGTGCCGCGCAGCCAGCCGAAGGTCGAAGGCCTGAAGGAATCCTGCACCGGGTCCATCTTTCGCTCCCTCTAGCCGGCGAGCGCCGGTGTCCTGAGCAGCTCCACCAGCTCGTCGGTCGAATGAAGGTCGGCAAACACCATGGCCAGGATGTGGAGCGTCGCGGCATGCGCTTCGTCGCTCAGCGCGGCGTTGGCGTCCGCAGCCATCAGCACGCGGTAGTTGAGCTGCATCGCATCGCGCGCGGTGCTCTCGCAGCAGCAATTGGTCAGCGTCCCCGTCACGATCACGGTGTCGATCCCGCGCTCGCGCAGCAACGCATCGAGTCCGCTCGCGCCGGGGGTGAAGGCGCTAAAGCGGTATTTCTCGACCACCGCGTCATCGGGCCGAACGTCGAGCTCGGGCCACAGCTGCCAGTAGTGTGCGCCGGGCGTGAACGCGGCCCGGTGGCCGTCGGCGGCCATTCCCATCCGCTCGTAGAACACCGGCCAGGCGGGCGCGTCGCCTTCGGGCGTGGTGAAACGCACCCATACGTTGAGCCCGCCCGCCTCGCGTATCGCCGCGGCGATGCGATTGACGTTGCCGACGATCGTGCGCGCCTCAGGCACCTCGACGGGAGCGCCGGGTTCCATGAACCCGTTCTGCATGTCGATCACCAGGTGCGCGGTGCGGCGCGGGTCGATGGTGGTGAAGGCGTTGCGTACGCCGCCGCGCGTCGCGGCGAGTGCGTCGAGTATCGCGTGATGGTCGACCTTGTGTGGCATCCGTTCGTCCTCCCTTCACGAATCTAGCGTGCTCCGGGAAAATCGACCAGCACGTCGTAGGCAGACGGGTCGGCCACGCCGGCGAGACGGACGCCGCGGCGCAGCAGGAACGCGTGGCGCACGATCTCGGCCTGCTGCTCGATCCCGTAGCGCTCGAGCGGCCAGCCCGGCCGCAGGCTGTAGTGGTAGCGGCAGAACGGATGCCGCCGCAGCAGCAGGTACCAGTCGCCGCGTGTCTGGGTCTGCCAGACATGCGTCAGCTCGTGGATGAACAGGCCCTGCCGGAGTACCGGCTGTGTCGAGAAGTCGTCGCAATAGGCGTCGCCAAGGGGATGAAAATGAAGGTGTCCGCGCGGCGCCATCGTGATCTTGCGCGGCTGCAGCGGAAAGAACTTGCGGCGTCGGATGGTGACGCGGGCGAAATCAATCGCGCTGCCGAACACGCTGCGGCCGAGAGCCACCTCTCCTTCCGTCAGGCGGCGCTCACCGCCGACGGGACAGGCGGCCCCGGCCTCTGTCAGCGCGCCGACTCCCTCATCGCTCGTCGCCCGCGGCGCGCACTTCGGCGGGGAAGCTCAGCTTGTCGCCGCCGACGAACGTCAGCGTGACTTCCGCTGTGCTGCCCGCCGTCACCGTGTCGGCAAGGTCCATCGCCATGACGTGCTTCTCGCCCGGCGCGAACGACGCGGTCTCGCCGGCCGGAACGGGGACCTGCGGCAACTCGAACATCTCGGCGGAATGCATCATCGCGCTCCCGGCTCCCGCGATTTCGACCAGGCGGATCATCCGGTTCTTCTCGCCGTCGTTCTTCACCTCGAAGTAAAGGGCCCCGGGGTTGCCGGATACTGCCGGCAGCATCAGCCGCGCGTTGCTGACGCTGATCCCCGCCGGACTCTCGGGCGCTGCCTCGGTGGGTGCACTCGTCTCACCGCACGCCGCGAGACCTGCCACCGCAAGTCCCACAGCAGCGGCGGCCCAGAACCTCTTTTTCATGGTGTTCCTCCCCAGGTTTCCGGGCGGGGGTGTAACTCGCTGCCTCTCTTGTCACAACCCGATGCGCACCTATATCCGCCGCGTGAAACGAGCCGCCGAGGGGTCTTGCCGGGACGGGAGGCCGAGGGGCGGCGTCCAACTGACAAAGGGATGCGGGGAAACCTTATGGCCAAAGTGATCGGTATCGACCTCGGGACCACCAACAGCTGCGTGGCTGTGATGGATGGGGGCAAGCCCAAGGTCATCGAGAATGCGGAAGGCGCGCGCACGACGCCGTCGATCGTCGCGTTCACCAAGGACGGGGAGCGCCTGATCGGCCAGCCGGCCAAGCGCCAGGCCGTCACCAACCCTGATAACACGATCTTCGCGGTGAAGCGCCTGATCGGCCGCCGGTTCGACGATCCGGTCACCAAGAAGGACACCGAATTGGTCCCCTACACGATCGTCAAGGGCAAGAACGGCGACGCGTGGGTCAGGGCCGGCGGCGAGGACTACTCGCCCAGCCAGATTTCCGCCTTCATCCTGCAGAAGATGAAGGAAACCGCCGAGACCTACCTCGGCGAGCCGGTCACCCAGGCGGTGATCACCGTTCCCGCGTACTTCAACGACGCGCAGCGCCAGGCGACCAAGGACGCCGGCCAGATCGCCGGGCTCGAAGTGCTGCGCATCATCAACGAGCCGACCGCGGCCGCGCTCGCCTACGGACTCGAGAAGAGCGAGGGCAAGACGATCGCCGTCTATGACCTCGGCGGCGGCACCTTCGACGTCTCGATCCTCGAGATCGGCGATGGCGTGTTCGAGGTGAAGTCGACCAACGGCGACACCTTCCTCGGCGGCGAGGACTTCGACTCCAGGCTCGTCGAATGGCTGGCCGACAGGTTCAAGGCCAAGGAGAACATGGACCTGCGCAACGACAAGCTCGCCCTCCAGCGGCTCAAGGAAGCCGCCGAGAAGGCCAAGATCGAGCTGTCGAGCACGCCGACCACCGAGATCAACCTGCCCTTCATCACCGCGCGCATGGAAGGCGGCACGACCACGCCGCTGCACCTCGTCGAAACGGTCACCCGCGCAGACCTCGAGAAGATGGTCGCACCGCTGATCGAGCGCACCAAGGAGCCGATGAAGAAGGCGCTCGCCGACGCCGGCATCACCGCCAAGGACGTCGACGAGGTCGTGCTCGTGGGCGGTATGACCCGCATGCCCAAGGTCCGCGAGACGGTGAAGGAATTCTTCGGCAAGGACCCGCACGTCGGCGTCAATCCCGACGAGGTGGTGGCGATGGGTGCCGCGATTCAGGCCGGCGTGCTGCAGGGCGACGTCAAGGACGTGCTGCTGCTCGACGTGACCCCGCTGTCGCTCGGCATCGAGACGCTCGGCGGCGTGTTCACCCGCATGATCGACCGCAACACGACGATCCCGACCAAGAAGAGCCAGGTCTATTCGACCGCCGAGGACAACCAGCAGGCGGTGACGATCCGCGTGTTCCAGGGTGAACGCGAGATGGCCGCCGACAACAAGCTGCTCGGCCAGTTCGATCTCGTCGGCATCCCGCCGGCGCCGCGCGGCGTGCCGCAGATCGAAGTCACCTTCGACATCGACGCCAACGGCATTGTCAACGTCAGCGCCAAGGACAAGGGCACCGGCAAGGAGCAGCAGATCCGCATCCAGGCTTCGGGCGGCCTCAGCGAGGCCGACATCGAGCAGATGGTGAAGGACGCCGAGCGCTTCGCCGAGGAAGACAAGAAGCGGCGCGAGGCGGCCGAGGCCAGGAATAACGCCGACAGCCTGGTCCACGCGACCGAGAAGCAGCTCCAGGAGCACGGAGACAAGATCGACTCCAGCCTCAAGTCCGAGATCGAGGCGGCGATCGCCGAGGCGAAGACCGCGATCGACGGCGGCGACGTCGAGGCGATCAAGGCCAAGAGCCAGGCGCTGACCGATCTGGCGATGAAGATGGGCCAGCAGATTTACGAGAAGGAGCAGGCCTCGGCGGCGTCCCCGGGCGGGGAAGGTGGCGAGGCGGCTGCGGCGGGCGACGAGGAAGTCGTCGATGCCGAGTTCTCCGAAGTCGACGAAGACAACAAGGGCTGATCTGGCTTCCCTCCCTCTCCGCTTCTGTGGAGAGGGTCGGGGCGAGGGGGATTTGGGAGACGGTGGAAAAGATGCTTTCCGCTCTCCCAACCCTCTCCCCTGAAGGGGAGAGGGCTATCTGATGTCGGCGATGGAACACGATTTCTACGAGCTGCTCGGCGTCGACCGGAATGCGGACGCGGCGACGATCAAGTCCGCGTACCGCAAGCTCGCGATGCAGTACCATCCCGACCGCAACGGGGGCTGCAAGGAAAACGAGGACAAGTTCAAGGCGATCAGCGCCGCTTACGAGTGCCTCAAGGACCCGCAGAAGCGCGCCGCCTACGACCGTTATGGCCATGCCGCCTTCACCCAGGGCGGCGCCGGCGGACCGCACGCGGATTTCGGCGACCTCGGCGACATCTTCGAGACCATTTTCGGGAGCGCCTTCGGCGGTGGACGCACGCGACCGCGCCGCGGAGCCGACTTGCGCTACGACCTGCAGGTCGAGCTCGAGGACGCGTTCCACGGCCGCACCAGCGAGATCAAGGTCGAGGTTTCGGTCGCCTGCGAGCCGTGCGGTGGCTCGGGCGCCGAGGCGGGTACCTCGTCGCGCCGCTGCGAGCTGTGCCGCGGGCAGGGCAAGGTCCGCGCGCAGCAGGGCTTCTTCGTGATCGAGAAGCCGTGCCCCAACTGCCACGGCCGCGGCGAAGTCATCGAGAAGCCGTGCCGCGCCTGCCGCGGCGAGGGACGGGTGGACAAGGTCCAGTCGCTGTCGGTCGAAATCCCCCCGGGGGTCGACAACGGCACCCGCATCCGCCTGGCGGGCAAGGGCGAGGCCGGCCCGCACGGCGCGCCGCCGGGCGACCTCTACATCTTCGTCCACGTCAAGCCGCACCCGGTGTTCCAGCGCGAGGGCACCTCGCTGTTCACCCGCGTGCCGATCAGCTTCACCACCGCCGCGCTCGGCGGCACAATCGAGATCCCCGGCCTCGACGGCGAGGCTCATGCGATCGACATCCCGGCCGGCATCCAGTCGGGCAAGCAGCTGCGCAAGCGCGGCGCCGGCATGCCAGTGCTGCAAGGCCGCGGCCGGGGCGACCTCGTGATCGAGATCGTTGTCGAGACACCGACCCGGCTGACCGCGCGCCAGCGCGAACTGCTGTGCGAGTTCCGCGAGACCGAAACCGGCGAGGAATGCCCGGAAAGCGCGGGATTCTTCGCCAAACTCAAGAGCGCGTTCAAGGGCTGACAGGGCGCTCCCCGGCGGTTACGATTACCGCACAAAGGGGGAGGGCTGCGATGAAGCTTCGTCCGCTCGTTTTCGGTTCCGCCGCCGTGCTGGCCCTTGCCGGGGCCGCCATCGCCCAGCCGCAACAGCCCGATTGGGACGCGATCCAGGTCACCGCAACCGAGATCCGCCCCGGCGTCGCCGTGCTGTTCGGCAACGGCGGCAACATCGGGGTGAGCTACGGCGAGGACGGCACCCTGATCGTCGACGACCAGTTCGCGCCGCTGGTGCCGAAGATCCAGGCGGCGATCGCCGGTCTCGGAGCGAGCCCGGTCAGGTTCCTCGTCAACACGCACTGGCACTTCGACCACGCGGGCGGCAACGAGCCGTTCGGCAGGGCCGGCGCGATCATCGTCGCGCAGACCCGGGTGCGCGACCGGCTCGCTGCCGGCGGCGCGGTAGCGGGCAATGACTCGGCCCCGGCTCCGAAGGAAGCGCTGCCGATCGTCACTTACGACCACGCGTTGAGCTTCCACCTCAACGGCGACACGATCGACCTGATCCACACCGGCGGGGGTCACACCGACGGCGACACCGCGGTCTACTGGCGCAAGGCCAACGTACTGCATACCGGCGACATGATGATGCACCAGGCCGGCTTCCCGTTCATCGACCTCTCGTCGGGAGGCAACGTGCGGCACCTGCTCACCTCGTTGGACCAGATGATCGCGATGACCAATGCCGACACGGTGGTGATCCCCGGCCACGGCCCGCTCGCGCGCCGCGCCGACCTGATCGCCTGGCGCGGGATGATCGCCACCGCGGTCGAACGCGTCGCGGCGCTGAAGGACGCCGGGCAAACGCTCGAGCAGGCCAGGGCCGCCAGACCGCTCGCCGGCCTGTCGAACAACCCGAACAGCTTCGTCGGCGACGACGCTTTCGTCGAGACGATCTGGGGCAGCCTCGAGGCGCACGCGAGCTGACCGCGGAAACCCCGCCAGCTTCCCCGATCGTCACCCGTCACCCTGAACTTGTTT
>CALCBC010000011.1 GCA_937898525.1 uncultured Sphingomonadales bacterium | reverse complement strand
TCTCCGCGCTCTCTGCGAACCCTGCGCGAAACCGGAATCTCCGCGTCTCCGCGTCTCCGCGTGAGTCCGGAAAGGCACGCACAATGACACTCCACCCGACCATCGCCCGCGTCACCGACCGCGTGATCGAACGGTCGCGCGACAGCCGGCGGCGGTATCTCGAGCTGATGGACGCCGAGGGCGAGCGGCATGCGGACCGGAACGTCGCCCTGCCCTGCTCGAACCTCGCGCACGGGTTCGCCGCGACGGGCGAGGACAAGGAATCGATCGCGGCACGGCGCGGTCCCAACATCGGGGTGATCAGCGCCTACAACGACACGATTTCCTCGCACCAGCCGTACGGCGCCTACCCGCCGCAGATGAAGGTCTGGGCGCGCGAGGTCGGCGCGACGGTTCAGGTCGCCGGGAGCACGCCGGCGATGTGCGACGGGGTGACGCAGGGCACCGACGGCATGGAACTGTCGCTGTTCAGCCGCGACGTGATCGCCCTCTCGACAGCTGTCGGGCTGAGCCACGCGATGTACGACGCGGTGGCGATGCTCGGAATGTGCGACAAGATCGTGCCCGGGCTGCTGATCGGCGGGCTGCGCTTTGGCTACCTGCCGGCGCTGTTCATTTCCGCCGGCGCGATGCCGAGCGGCATTTCGAACAAGGAGAAACAGCGCGTCCGCCAGCTCTATGCCGAGGGTAAGGCCACCCGCGCCGAGCTGCTCGAAAGCGAGGCGAAGAGCTACCACTCGCCGGGCGTGTGCACGTTCTACGGCACGGCCAACTCGAACCTGATGATGCTCGAGATGATGGGACTGCAGCTGCCCGGTGCGGCCTACGTCAACCCGGGCACGCCGCTGCGGCAGGCGCTGAACCGCGCGGCGGTCCACCGGCTGGCCGAGATTACCCGCGACGGCAACGACTACCGCCCGCTCGCCCGATGCGTCGACGAGCGTTCGATCGTCAACGCGGCGGTCGGCCTGCTGGCGACCGGCGGCTCGACCAACCATGCGATCCACCTGCCGGCCTTCGCCCGCGCGGCCGGCATCGTGATCGACTGGAACGACCTGTCGGAACTGAGCAGCGCGGTGCCGATGCTCGCGCGGGTCTATCCGAACGGCGCCAGCGACGTTAACCAGTTCCAGGCGGCGGGCGGGCTCGGCTTCGTGGTCCGCGAGCTGCTCGGCGCCGGGCTGCTCCACCGCGACATCACGACCGTGTTCGGCGACGACCTCGGCGCCTACGCGCTGGAGCCGTGGCTCGACGGCGACACGCTCGCCTGGCGCGACCCCGGCGCGTCGGGCGACGAGAGCGTGCTGCGGCCGGCATCGAACCCGTTCATGCCGGACGGCGGCATGCGGCTGGTCGAAGGCAATCTCGGCCGCGCGTGCTTCAAGACCAGCGCGGTCGATCCGGAGCGCTGGACGATCGAGGCGCCGGCGCGCGTGTTCGAGCGGCAGGAGGATGTCGCCAAGGCTTTCGCTGCCGGCGAGCTCGATCGCGACGTGGTCGTGGTCGTCCGCTTCCAGGGGCCGCGCGCCAACGGTATGCCCGAGCTGCACAAGCTGACGCCGGTGCTCGGCGTGCTGCAGGACCGCGGGCACCGCGTGGCGCTGGTCACCGACGGGCGCATGTCGGGCGCCAGCGGCAAGGTGCCCGCGGCGATCCACGTCAGCCCGGAGGCTCTCGGCGGAGGACCGCTGTCGCGCGTACGCGACGGCGACGTGATCCGCCTGTGCGCCGATCGCGGCGAACTTTCGACGACCGCCGACCTGGCGGCAAGAGATCCGGCTTCGGCGCCCCCGGCCGATCCCGGCACCGGGCGCGAACTGTTCGCGCTGTTCCGCCTCGAAGCCGACGAGGCGGAGAAAGGTGGCTCGGCAATGCTGGCAAGGGGGGGGATGTAATGACCAGTCAAAGGGGTCCCGCTCTCCTGTGGAGGAGGGGACTTTGAGCACCGACCTCGTCGCGATCGACGTGGGCGGCACGCATGCGCGGTTCGCACTGGCTTCGATCGAGGCCGACGGCGCGATCACGCTCGGCGAGCCGGTCACGCTGAAGACCAGCGATCACGTGAGCCTGTTGACCGCGTGGGAAGAGTTCGAACGTCGCTGCGACGGGCCGATCCCGCGCGCTGCGGCGATCGCGATTGCCGGGCCGGTCACCGGCGAGATCGTGCGCATGACCAACAACTCGTGGGTGCTCGACACGGGCGCACTCGACGACCAGCTCGGGCTCGAGACGGTGACCGTGCTCAACGACTTCGGCGCCGTGGCGCACGCAGTGGCGCGCGCGCCGGACGACCAGCTGGTGCACATCACCGGACCCGACATCCCGCTGCCCGAGCGCGGCACGGTCAGCGTGATCGGGCCGGGCACCGGGCTCGGGGTGGCGCACTTCCACCGCTTTCCGGGAGGATACCACGTCCAGGCGACCGAGGGCGGGCACATCGAGTTCGCCCCGCTCGACGCGCTCGACGACTGGATGCTGGCGCGGCTGCGCAAGCTGCACCTGCGCGTCTCGACCGAGCGGGTCCACTCGGGGCCGGGGATCTGCGAAATATACCAGGCGATCGCGGCGCGCGAAAACCGCACCGCCGAGCCGCTCGACGACCGCACGATCTGGGAGCGTGGCATCGCCCGCGACGACAGCCTCGCCGCGGCTGCTGTCGACAGGTTCTGCACCTCGCTCGGCAGCCTCGTCGGCGACTACGCGCTGGCGCACGGGGCGAGCGCGGTCGTGCTTGCGGGCGGGCTCGGGCTGAGGCTACGCGAGGTCCTGCCGCGCTCGGGATTCGGCGACCGGTTCCGCTTCAAGGGTCGTTACACGCAGATGATGTCGGGCATACCGGTCAAGCTGATCGTCCACCCGCAACCCGGCCTCTACGGCGCGGCGGCGGCGTTTGCTACGGAGCACCTCGGATGAGCCCGATCGAACAGGTCATGCGCGCCGCGCCGGTGATCCCGGTTCTGGTGATCGACGATGCGCATAACGCCCGCGAGCTGGCGCAGGCGCTGGTCGCGGGCGGCCTGCGCGTGCTCGAAGTGACGCTGCGCACGCCGGCGGCGCTCGACGCTATCCGCTACATGAACCTTGTCCCCGGCGCGATCGTCGGCGCCGGGACGGTCACCAACAAGGCCCAGCTCGACGAGGCGCGTGCCGCCGGGGCCGAGTTCATCGTCTCGCCCGGGCTGACCGACAGCCTCGGCCGGGCCGCGATCGCCAGCGGGTTGCCGTTCCTGCCGGGCGTGGCGACGGCCGGCGACATCATGCGCGGGCTCGACCTCGGGCTGACTCACTTCAAGTTCTTCCCGGCCGAGGCGGCCGGCGGGGTGAGCGCGCTCAAGGCGCTCGCCGCGCCGTTCGGACAATGCAGGTTCTGCCCGACGGGCGGGATCACCGCCGAAACAGCGCCCGAGTGGCTCGCGCTCGACCCGGTGCTGTGCGTCGGCGGGAGCTGGGTCGTTCCCCGCGGCGCGAGCCTCGCCGAAGTCGAAGCGCTTGCGGCCGAGGCGGCCGCGCTCGGGCGGTGAAGCGGGTCGCGGACCTCACCGAACGCCTGCAGGCGCTGCACAGGCGCACCGAAGAGACTCCGCTGTTCAATCCCGTGTTCCAGCTCTCGCTGGACCTCTCGCGGCAGCTCGAGTCCGGCGAGCTGACGCTGGCCGACTGCGAAGCGCTGATCGCCGAGCTCGAGTGCGAGGCGCTCAAGAGCCGCGCCGAGCGGTTGCGCCGGCTGGTCGCACCGGTCGGGATCGAGGCCAATGCCGAGGCGCTCGACGCCACGCTCGCCACGCCCGACTTCGCCGCCTTCCGCGCGCGCTGGGAACACCCGCAGCTGCACGCGGTGTTCACGGCGCATCCGACGTTCCTGCTGACACCGGCCCAGTCGGAAGCGGTCGCCGCGGCGGCGAGCTCGGACGAAGCGATCGACGCTGCCGTCTGCGTTGTGCCCGGCGAGCGGACCGCGATCACCCTTTCCGACGAGCACGACCAGGCGATGCGGGCGATCGCCCGGGCGCAGGACGCGCGCGACGCTATCGTCGCGCGGGTGCTTCGCCATGCGCAGCGGGAGTGGCCAGACCGGTGGACCGAGGTTGTCCCGATGCCGTTCCGCTTCGCCACCTGGGTCGGCTACGACATGGACGGGCGAACCGACATTGGCTGGGTTCAGTCGCTGCGCTTTCGCCTCTCGGAGAAGGCCGAACGGCTGGCGCGCTACGTCGCCTCGCTCGAAGCGATCGATGCCGGTCACCCGCTGTTGCCCGCGCTGCGCGCCGCCACCCTGCATGCCGAAGCGCGCGCGGCGGATTTCGCTGTCGACCTCTCGGACCCGGCCGCGCTGTCGCAGGCAGCCAACCGGCTGACGGCTGACGACCCGCACAAGCTGCTGTCGCTGGCACCGACGATCGAAGCGCTCGAACGCGAGGCGGCGGAAGCCGGGGGCGAGCGCGCGATCGCGCTGAAGACGCTCGCGGCGGCGATGCGCGGCGACGGGCTCGGCATGGGCTGGATCCATTTTCGGGTAAACGCCAAGCAGCTGCACAACGCGATCCGCCGGCGGCTCGACCCGGAGGGCGAGCTCGACCTCGCGAGCAAGGGCGCCGTCGTGCACCTGCGCCGGGCGATCGCGCGGGTGAAACCGCTGCGCTCGAACTTCGCCGCGCTCGCGATCGAGGCCTCGACAGCGACACGCCAGTTCCTGGCGATGGCGCAGATCCTCCACCACGTCGACGCCGACGCTCCGATCCGCATGCTGGTGGCCGAGTGCGAGGAGCCCGCGACGGTGCTCGCCGCGCTCTATTTCGCGCGGCTGTTCGGGATCGAGGACAAGGTCGACGTCTCGCCGCTGTTCGAGACCGAGAGCGCGCTCGAGCACGGCGGCCGGTTCCTCGACGCGCTGCTCGCCGAGGATGAGTATCGCGCCTACGCGAGGCGGCGCGGGCGGGTTTCGGTGCAGACCGGATTCTCCGACGCCGGCCGCTTCGTCGGGCAGATCCCGGCGAGCCTGGCGATCGAGCGGCTGCAGGGGCGGCTGGCCGAGGCGATGACGGCGAACGGCCTGACCGACGTCGCGGCGCTGGTCTTCAACACCCACGGCGAGAGCATGGGCCGCGGCGCACATCCCGACTCGCTCGCCGACCGGCTCGCCTGGCCGCTGAGCCCGTGGGCGCGGCGCCGGTTCGTACGCGCGGGAATCCGGCTCGAGCCCGAGGTCAGCTTCCAGGGCGGCGACGGCTACCTGTTCTTCGCTACGCCTGAGCTGGCGCTGGCGACGCTGACGCGGATCGCCGAGCTGCGTCCGGCCGAGACCGATCCCGACGCCCCGCCCGACGAATTCTATCGCCGGACCGACCTCAGCCTCGACTTCTACCGCGCGATCAAGGACCACCAGCGCGCACACCTCGAGAGCCGCACTTACGCCCGCGCGGTCAACGCGTTCGGCCTCGGGCTGCTCAATGCGACCGGGAGCCGCGTCTCGCGCCGGCAATCGGACCTCTCGGCGGACCGCGAGACCAGCCTCAGGCAGATCCGCGCGATCCCGCACAACGCGATCCTGCAGCAGCTCGGCTACCCGGTGAACGTGATCGCCGGCGCCGGCAGCGCGGCCGAGGGCGTCTACGAGGAGCTCGGCCAGTTGCTTGTCGAAAGCGAGCGCGGGCGGCAACTGATGCGGCTCATCCGCGCGGCTGACGCGCTCGCCAGCATCAAGACCGTCGCCGCATTCGGCGAACTGTTCAATTCCGCTTACTGGGCGAGCCGACCCTACCGCGGGACCGAAAGCCACCTGTCGGAGCCATGCGAGGCGCTCGCGGAATACCTGATCAAGGACGACCGCGCCGGCGTGTTCCGCCGGCTCGCCTCGCGCCTGAGGGTCGACGCACTCAAGCTCCACCGCCTCTACCACTACGTGCCCGACGAGCACCCGCGCGAGGACCGCGAGACCGTGCGCCGGGCGATCGGCGTGTGCCAGGCGCTCCGGCTCGCGCTGCTCCAGTTCATGTTCATCCGGGCGGTCTCGATCCCCGCGTTCAGCCGGGCCAACGACGTCAGCCGTGACGACGTGCTCGAGATGGTCTTCACGCTGCGCATCGACGAGGCGCTGGCGCAACTTCGGCGCGCGTTCCCGACCAGCTTCCCGAAGATCGGTGACTTCGCCCTCGACGAGCCGACCGACTACCCGGACAATGGCGACGAAGGCTACGAGACGATCCGCCGGCAGTTCATCGACCCGATCGACGAAGCCTATGCGCTGACGCTGAGGATCGGCACGGCGATTGCCAACCAGTTCGGGGCACATGGCTGATCCTCCCCCAACCGGGGAGGATGTTAACTCTTGCCTCGCGCGCGTCCCCTTGCGGGACGCAGTGCGCGAGAGGCTGGCCGTTAACCCCATTCCGCGGCATAAGCGCGGCCATGAATCAGGGGGTCAAATGGATCGGAGGGACGACCGTCGTCGCGGTCGTGCTGCTGGGGTCGCTGATGTTCGCCGGGCGGGCGATCGAGGCACAGGATAACGCTCCCGAGCCCGTGAACGCGGAAGCCGTCGCGCTCGTGGCGGAAGCCGAGCCGGTCGCCGAACCGGCCCCTGAGCCCTCCCCCTCGCCGACCCCGTTCGTGATCAAGCGCATCCTGCCGATCGAAGGACCGATCAAGTACGGCGAGTGGCATTGGGACGAGAGCGGCGCACCCGCAGAAGGCCCGCTGGTGATCACCGTCGATCTCGAGGCGCGCGTCATGTCGGTGTTCCGCGACGGCTACGAGATCGGTGCGACCGCGGTGCTGCTGGGGACCGACGAGCACCCGACCCCGCTCGGGATTTTCCCGATCCTCTCCAAGGAGCGCCACAACGTCTCCGAGAAGTACGGCAACGCGCCGATGCCGTGGACCCTGCGGCTGACGCACGACGGCGTCGCGATCCACGGCGGGTCGACCGTCGAACGCGGCTATGCGAGCCACGGCTGCATCGGCACGCCCGACCCGTTCGTCTCGCGCCTGTTCGCGATCGCCAAGGTCGGCGACCGCGTCATCATCACGCGGGGCAAGAAGGCCGAAGTCGGCACCCCGCTGGCCTGACGGCCGATTGCGTCAGTGCAGCCGGCGCGGCGGCTCGGGGGTGAAGCTCCACTTCACCAGCGCGACCGACCGGTCCTGCGCCATCTCGGTGCTCGCCCGTGCGAGCACGCCGCCGAGGCTTCCGGCGCGCGCATCGTGCAGCCGCTCGATCAGGCGCGCGACCTCCGACCGTCTGACGGTTCCGCCCATGCGGCTGATGATCGTCCCAACCACCTCGGTCTCGATGTAGCTGGAGCCGCACGAGGGATAGTAGTTGTACCCCTCACCCTCGGGGACCACGCAATTGGCCCATTCCTGCTCGGCGGTCGCCTCGATCGCCTGCTGCGCTTCGCCGAGCAGCGACGCGCTGCGCGCGAGCGCGACCGGGTCGAGCCAGTCCATCTCGGCCAGCGCCTTGCGGATGCGCGCGCGGTCGTAGCGCTCGTCGAAGTTGCTGGGATCATGGGCCGGCTCGAGCCCGGCCGCGGCAACGACCGCGGCGAGCTCGCGGCGGCGGAAGCCGAGCAGCGGACGGATCAGCGTGACCGCACTGCCCGGCATGAAGCGTCTCTCTCGCACGCCGGTCAGTCCGGCAAGGCCGCTGCCGCGGTTGAGCCGCATCAGCAGAGTCTCAGCCTGGTCGTCGGCATGATGGGCGGTGGCGATCGCCGAGAGCCCGCGCCGCTCGGCCCAGTCGCCGAGCGCGGCGTAGCGGGCTGCGCGCGCGCGCGCCTGGAGATTGCCGCTGGCGACCGTTACGGCGAGCACCTCGCAATCGATCCCGCGCCCGGCGCAGAGATCGGCCACCGCCGCGCACTCGGCGGCGCTTTCCGGTCTCAGGCCGTGGTCGACCGTGGCAACCTCGAACTGGCCGGGGATTGCCGCTTCGGCGAGCAGCAGCATCGCGAGGCTGTCGGGACCGCCCGATACCGCCAGACCGAGACGGCCGCCCTCCGGCCAGAGCCGCGCCAGCGCCTCGGCGAAGCGCGCTGCCAGCGCCTCACCATCGTCAGCCGCGGCAGGTGACCTTGCTCCGGTTGCGATCATACTGCTCCTTGAGCCGCCCGGTCGCGAGCGCCGGGTATGTCTCGCTGAATTCGGCGAGCGCGATGCAGGCTCGGTTGGTGTCGCCGATCGCGATCATCGCCTCGGACAGGAACAGCAGGCTGTCGGGCGCGCGGGCGCCGTTCTTGTCCTTCTGGTAGTTCTCGAAGAAGTGCGTCGCCGCCTCGCGCGGCTGCCCGTCATCGAGGAACGCCCGGCCGAGCAGGTTGCGGCCGTAGCTGGTCCGCGCGTGGTTCGGGTACTTTTCGAGGAACAGCGCCAGCTGCTGCCGCGCCTCGGGGTAGAACCCGGCTTCCCACAGGCGGAAGCCGTAAACGTACTCGTCCTCGCCGGCGTCATCGGTCTGCGGCTTGGCGATCGCCTGGACAGCCGCCACCCGGGCCGGGCTCGGGCCCGATGAGGCCGCAGGTGTGGGGGCCGGCGTCGCGGCCGCTGCGGGCGTCGAGGTCCGCGATGCAGACCCCTGCTCGGGCGGCAGCGGGATCGGCCCCGTGGGCTGGGCGGACGCCGTATCGCCCAGCCGCGCGACCTCGCCCGCGGAGGCGAGCGCCTCCAGCCTCTCCTGCAGACGGGCGAGCTGGTTGGTGTTCTCTTCCTCGCGCGCGGTCAGCTGCGCGAGCTGCGCCTCGAGCGCGTCGAGCCGCGCGAGGACGTCGGTCAGCGCGCTGCTCGACGGCGTGCCGACCGTCTGCGCGGGTTGCTGCCCGCGCGAGGTGTCGACTTCAGGCGTGAAGTAGCGCCCGTCGCCGCCTGGGAAGACGGTCCGCTGAAGCGCGCGGATCTCCGCCTCGATGCGGCGCAGCCGGGCTTCATCGTCCTGCGCGACGGCCGCCGAGGGGATCATGGTGATGGCGATGCCCCCCAGCAGCAGTCCGGTAACCGTCTGGCGGATCGTGTTCCGGCCGCTCGTCATTGCTCCCAAGTCCTCCGATCGATGGATGCCGCGAACCTGCCGACAGACCGGCGAACCGCGGCTGAACAATCCCGCGCGCATTGTGCCAATGCGGGATTCGCTTGTCGAGGCGAGGCCCCGATCAGGTTGTGGGCGAGGCGGTCGGTGTGGGCGTGGGCGTTGGGCGAGCGAGCAGGGCTTCGGCGCTGACCGGGACATCGCGCATGGTCCGCTGCTCTTCGGAGAGCTTGGGCACCGGCCGACCGTCGACGGTTATCGACAGCGCGTCGGGGCGGCCGGTCCACAGCAGCGGCCCGTCGGCATCGGCCGGGACCGTGTAGCGTTCACCGAGCTCCATCTGCTTCTGCATCAGCTGGAGCCCGTTGGCGTCGTAGAACTTGACCCAGATGCCAGGTTCGAGCGCGGTAAACACGACCGCGCCCCCGGATGCGGAGCGAGTGGGCTGCGCAGTGGCCGAGCTGCGCTGTTCGGCCGCCTCGGCAGCCTGCCGCGCTTCTTCCTGCTCGACCAGCGAGGGAAGCTCGACTGCCGGGGCGAAGTAGGTTCGGGCGAAGGCGAACAGCCCGGCGAGCACCAGGATCACCGCGACGATCGAAATCCAGGCGAGCGCGCGCGACGGCACGCGCGCCGGATCACCCGGCTCGAAGCCCGACGGGCGATAGCGCGGCTCGGGCTCGAGCGCGTCGAGCTCGGCGCGTACCGACGCCGCAATCTCTTCCGGGTCGAGCCCCACCATGCGCGCGTAGTTCTTCGAAAAGCTGACCGCGTAAGTCCGCGCCGGAAGCGCGGCGAAGTCGCCGGCCTCGATCGTCTGCAGGTGACGCTGCGGAATGCGCGTCTCGCCGGCGACCTGGGCGAGCGTGAGACCGCGCGCCTCGCGCGCCGCGCGCAGCCGTTCCCCCGCGCCGAGAGGTAGCGACTGCTGCTCGAACTCCTCGGTCATTTCCGCTCCGGTCACAGTGCCCGGTCCGTTTGTCGCGAACCCGTCTGATCCGACTCAAGATGAGCCATTGGCGTCAAGTCAAGGCGCGTAACCCTCTTGTCGCCCTATTCGACCTCGATTTCGCGCTCTTCGGCCCATTTCTGCAAGGTTGCACGCAAATTTTCCGGCGGGGATTCGAGCCACCCGGTCATCGCCTCGCCGATTTCCTGCATGTCGACCTTGCGGATCAGCTCCTTGATCGGGCCGACCGCGGCCGGAGTTATCGACAGCCGCGTGACCCCGAGGCCGAGCAGCGCCAGCGCCTCGAGCCGCCGTCCGCCCATCTCGCCGCATACGCCGAGTTGCACCGGGTGGCCGGCCGTGGCCGCGACGACACGGCGCAGGAACCGCAGGATCGCCGGGCTGAGCCAGTCGTAACGCTCCGCGAGCTTCGGATTGGCGCGGTCGGCCGCGAACAGGAACTGCGTCAGGTCGTTGGTGCCGACCGAGATGAAGCTGACCCGCGGGATGAGCACGTCGAGTACTTCGGCGAGCGACGGCACTTCGAGCATCACGCCGTAGCGGATCGCCTCGGGCAGGGTCTTCTTGCAGGTGCGCAGGAACTTGACCTGCGAGTCGAACACCGCCTTGGCAGCGTCGAACTCCCACGGCTCTGAGACCATCGGGAACATGACGTTGAGGCTGCGCCCGGCGGCGGCTTCGAGCAGCGCTCGCGCCTGGACCTTGAGCAGGCCCTCGCGCTCCATCGCCAGGCGCAGCGCGCGCCAGCCCATCGCCGGGTTTTCGTCCTCGCGGCTGGTCTCGCTGCGCAGGTAAGGCAGCGACTTGTCGCCGCCGATGTCGACCGTGCGGAAGATCACCGGCTTGTCGCCGGCGGCCTCGAGCACGTCGCGGTAGAGGCGAGTCTGGCGGTCGCGCTGCGGCAGCGTGGCCGAGACCAGGAACTGGAACTCGGTGCGGAACAGGCCGATGCCGTCGGCGCCGGTCAGGCTGAGCATCGGGATGTCGTCCCTCAGCCCCGCGTTCATCATCACCTCTATCCGCTTGCCGTCGCGCGTGAACGGCTCGACGTCGCGCATCTTGGCATAGGCCGCCTGCTTCTCTCGGCTGCGCGCGAGGCGGGTTTCGAAGGTGTCGACGACCGTCTGCATCGGCCGCACTGTCAGCTTGGCCGCGTCGCCATCGAGCAGCAGCGTATCGCCTTCGCGGATCAGCCCGCGCGCGTTGCGCACGCGCCCGAGCACCGGGATGCCCATCGCCCGCGCGACGATCACGACGTGCGCGGTCAGCGAGCCTTCCTCGAGCACGACGCCCTTGAGGCGGCGCTTGTCGTATTCGAGCAGCTCGGCGGGGCCGAGGTTCTTGGCGATCAGGATCGAATCGCCGCGAAGTCCGATGCTCGCGGCCGTCCCGAGCTGGCCGGAGACTATGCGCAGCAGGCGGTTCGAGAGATCCTCGAGATCATGCATGCGCTCGGCCAGCAGCGGGTCCTGGATCTCGCGCATGCGCATGCGGGTGCGCTGCTGCACCCGCTCGATCGCCGCCTCGGCGGTCAGACCGGAATCGATCGCTTCGTTGATGCGGCGGCTCCAGCCCTCGTCGTAGGCGAACATCTTGTAGGTCTCGAGGACCTGCTGGTGCTCGCCGTCGAGACCGAACTCAGCGCCGGTTGCCATCTGGTCGATCTGCTCGCGCATCTTGTCGAACGCGAGGTAGACGCGCTGTCGCTCGGCCTCGATGTCCTCGGCCACGGTCTGCTCGATGACGATCCGCGGCTGGTGGAACACGGCCTGGCCGATGGCGAGACCCTTCACCAGTTGCAGGCCATCGAGCAGCTGCTGGCCGGAAAGCGCCGCTTCCACGCGGTCGACGCTCTCGTCGTCGACGAGGCCGGCGCTGTGGAGCATTTCCGACAGCACCATGGCCACCGTCTGCAGCGCCTCGATCTCGACTTCCTCGTAGCGGCGCGGCTCGCGGTGCTGGACGGTGACGACGCCGATCGCCCGCTCGCGACGCACGATCGGCACGCCGGCGAACGAGTGGAACCGCTCTTCGCCCGTCTCCGGCCGGTACTGGAACTCGGGGTGGGTCGCCGCCTCGGCGAGGTTCAGGGTCTCGATGTTCTGGGCGATCGTGCCGGTGAGACCCGAACCCACCGCCAGCTTGGTGACGTGGACCGCGCTCTGGTTGAGGCCGCGCGTGGCGAACAGTTCGAGCATGCCCTCGCGCAGCAGGTAGATCGAGCAGACCTCGCTATCGAGCGCCTCGCCGATGATCTCGACGACCTGGTTGAGCTTGCCCTGCGGGGGGGTGCGCGAGGCCATGACCTCGTGCAGCTGGGTGAGGATCGAGCGGGCGGCGGCGGCGGCAGACATCGCCTTCGCCTATCGCATATGAGGGAGTTTGGAAACGTGCTCCCGATCTCGGGGGCGAGGCCGTCGAATGGTTCGGGTAGCGAGCTTGCCCCGAGCCCCGGCTCGTGCCGGGGTTCGAGGCGGCGCCCAACCTCAGTTGAAGCTGAGCGCTTCCTTGATCTTGAGCTTCTGCTTCTTGAGCGACTGGATCATCGTAGTGTCGGGAGCGGGCCGGCTCATCTCTTCCCGGATGCGCTGCTCCAGCCCTTCGTGCTTGGCCTGAAGGGCTGCGACATGCGAGGATTCCATACGCGTTCTCCTTGGCTCGGGGGCTGCGCCCCCGGACAACCTGCGCCGACTCGGCCGGCGGGCTGAGCCGCGCGATTGTCATCAAATCATATTAGTCTTAAGGCTTCAAACCCCGACTGCGCCGAAATGGCCGCACGGGGCGATGCAGCGCACTTGCAGGCTGGGGAAGCCGTGACAGAAGAAGAACTGCGCAAGCGGCTGGCGGCATTGCGGATCGAGCACCGGGACCTCGACGCGGCAATCTCCGCGCTGGCCGGGGCGGACAGCCAGGACCAGCTGCAGATCGCGCGCCTCAAGAAGCGCAAGCTGCGCCTCAAGGACCAGATTGCGCTGCTCGAGGACTACCTGACACCCGACATCATCGCCTGAGCGCTTCGGCCCGCGGCGAGGCCAGGCGTTTCCAATCGGGACGGATCGGTCGCACGGCGGATAAACCGCGATTGGAACTGGCGCCGCGCCCGGCGGTTGGAGTAGCCTGACCGCGACATGGCCCAGACCGCCGATCTCAGCCCGACGATCGTCGAGACGCTCTATGCCGAAGCACTCCAGCTCGCCGACGAAGCGCGCAACGCGTTCGAGCTTTCGGGCCGGCTGACCGTGGCCAGCGAGGACGAGGATCTCGCGCGCATCGCGCTGTCGTGCGAGGCGCTGCGCACGACCACCCGGATGATGCATGCGATCGCCTGGCTGCTCAACCAGCGGGCTCATTTCGCGGGCGAGCTCAGCGAGTTTCAGCTGCGCCGGCACGGGCGCCTGCCGCCGCCCCAGCCGGAAGGCGATCCCGACCAGCTCGCGCTGCTCCCGCCCGAAACCGCGGCCCTGATCGAGCGCACGCGGCAGTTCTACGCGCGGATCCAGCGGCTCGACCGCGGCTGGCGCGCACGCTTCGAGATGGAGCCGGCGGCGATTCACCGCCTGCGCGAACGGCTCGGCAGGGCGGTCGCGCAGATCTAGACGGCGGCCAGCGCCGCCCGCCAGACGGCGATCCCCCCGGCCCTCGTTTCTGCCGGCATCTGCAGCCGGAAATGCCGCACCGGGCCGATCATCGCCGCAGCCGCCGCTTCCAGCACCAGGATGAAATCGGACATCCGACCGTGACAAACGCGTCATTTCGGCGAAAGCCGGGACCGCGCTCAGCAAGCGAGGCGCCTGTGGCACGAGGCCTCCGCTTCGCGGGGATGACGGCGGCACGAGGTCCCCGCTTGCGTCGCGATGACGGGGGTGGGTAGGCGGAGATCATGCCCCCACCCCCGCACCCCTGGCCGACGGGCCTCGTCGAGACGCTCGAACCGTTGGTCCGCCGCGTGCTCGCTCCGAACGGCTCGCCGTTCACCTACACCGGAACGCAGACCTACCTGGTCGGGGGCGAGGACGGTCTTGCGGTAATCGACCCGGGCCCGGACCTGCCCGAGCACCTCGGCGCCCTCGAAGCCGCGATCGGCATGGCCAGGGTCGTCGCGATCTGCTGCACTCACACGCACCGCGACCATTCGCCGGCGGCGGCCCCGCTCGCTGCGGCGACGGGGGCACCGGTGATCGGCTGCGCGCCGCTTGTCATGGAGACCGACGAGCCGCGCGCCGATGCCCCGTTCGACGCCGGTTATCGCCCCGACGGTGTGCTGGCCGACGGCGAGCGCCTGAGCGGCCCGGGCTGGACGCTGACCGCCCTCGCCACGCCCGGGCACACCTCGAACCACCTGTGCTACGCGCTCGCGGAAAGCGGGGCGCTGTTCACCGGCGATCACGTGATGGGCTGGTCAACCACGGTCGTCGCCCCGCCCGACGGCGACATGGCCGACTACCTGCGCAGCCTCGAGAAGCTGCACGACCGCGACGACCGGGTCTACTACCCCGCGCATGGCCCCGCGGTCGGCAACCCGCGCCAGCTCGTGCGCGGGATGATCGGCCACCGCCGTCAGCGCGAGCGGCAGATCCTCAAACTGCTCGGCCAGCGCGCCCAGGCGATCGGTGAACTGGTGCCGCAGATGTACAAGGGCGTTGACGAGCGGCTGTGGCCCGCGGCCGGCCAGTCGGTGAAGGCGCACCTGATCGATCTGGAACGCCGGGGCCACGTCGCTCGTTCGGGCGACGCATGGACACTTCTCGCCCCACCAATCCGCACCTGATCAAGCGGGGGACGGCCGGCGACCGGTTGCAGCACGCGGCGCATCGCGAGCGCCCGCTCGCGCGCGTGCAGGCGTTGCCCTGGCTGCTGTTCATCGTCATGCTGGCGCTCAGCGCCTGGCTCGCCTGGCGTGCTTTCGGGCCGGAGGACAACGGTGACCCGCTGGCGACCAGCCTCCTCGCGTTCGAGAAGCAGAACCAGCTGACGGTGTTCTCCGCCCAGCTCTCGCCGGTCGTCGCGAGCGAGGACAGCCGGCTTATGGGCCTCGTCCAGTCGCGCCAGGTCGCCGTGATCCCCGCGCGGGTCGACTACACGCTCGATCTCAGCCGGATGGACCGCAGCCGGCTTCGGTGGGACGAAACGACGAACACGCTCGACGTACAGCTTCCTCCGCTCACAGTCGGCCGCCCGAACCTCGACGAAGCCCGCGCGCAGTACCTGCGCGAAGGGATCTGGATCAGCCGCGATGCGCAGGACAGCCTGACCCGGCAGAACACGCGGCTGGCCGAGCAGCAGGCGCAGGAGCAGGCGGCGAACCCGGTGCTGATGAGCCTCGCGCGGTCCGCCGCGCGGGAGGCCGTGCGGCAGAATCTTGCGATCCCGCTCGAGGTCGCCGGGTTCGGCAAGGTCACGGTCAACGTGCGCTTCGACGGCGAGAACCTGCCCCGCCGCTGAGACCGGCCGGGTGCATCCGGCGTGGTGGGTCGGCACCGGCATGGTGATCGCGCGGCAGGTCGTCGCCGACGCCATCGCTTACAGCGACCGGGGCATTGCGCGCGCGAAGTGCTGGCCGGGATGCCGGGCGGGGAACGGCCGTTGGGGGCGTTCTTCGTCCCGATGTAGCTGTTGTCGGCGCGGACCCACGCGCCTATCTCAGCCGCGATGAGCATCGAGACCAAGCTGCCCGCGGGCATCGACCTGCGCGCCGAGATCGACCGCCTGCGCAAGGAACGCAACGCGGTGATCCTCGCGCACTACTACCAGAAGCCCGAGCTGCAGGATCTCGCCGACTTCGTCGGCGATTCGCTCGAGCTGTCGCGCAAGGCCGCGGCGACGGATGCCGAGGTGATTGCGTTCTGCGGCGTCAAGTTCATGGCCGACACGGCCAAGATCCTCTCTCCCGACAAGATCGTCGTGCTGCCCGACATGGAAGCCGGCTGCAGCCTCGAGGACTCTTGCCCTCCCGAGAAGTTCAAGGCGTTCCGCGAGGCGCACCCGGACCACATCGCGCTGACCTACATCAACTGCTCGACCGAGGTGAAAGCGCTGTCCGACATCATCGTCACCAGCTCGAGCGCCGAGACGATCATCAGCCAGATCCCGAAGGAGCAGAAGATCATCTTCGGCCCCGACCGGCATCTCGGCGGCTATCTCAACCGCAAGTTCGGCCGCGACATGCTGCTGTGGCCCGGCGTGTGCATCGTGCACGAGGCGTTCTCCGAGCGCGAGCTGCTCAAGCTCAAGGAGCAGTATCCGGGCGCGCCGGTAGCCGCGCACCCCGAGTGTCCGCCGCACATCATCGACCACGCCGACTACGTCGGGTCGACCAGCGGCATCCTGGGCTATGCCAAGACGATGCCCGGCGACACGCTGATCGTCGCCACCGAACCGCACATCATCCACCAGATGGAAAAGGCGCTGCCGAACAAGACCTTCGTCGGTGCGCCCGGGGCTGACGGCAACTGCAACTGCAACATCTGCCCCTACATGGCGCTCAACACGATGGAGAAGCTCTACCTCGCGTTGCGCGACCTGCAGCCGCGGATCGAAATCGAGGAAAGCCTGCGGCTGGCGGCCAAGCGCAGCCTCGACCGGATGCTCGAAATGGCCAGCGGCACGATCGGCAAGGGCGACCTGGGACCGAGCGGGGACTGACGGCTCAGGCTGCCAGGGCCTCGCGCACCATTTCCGGATTCGTCCCGATCACCTTGACAGGCGCGCACCGCCGGCGGCGGCAGGTGGCGGGCCAGCTTCTCACCGACACCGATCTCCGGAATGCGCGTCGCTCGATGCGCGCTCGCGGAATGCAACGGCGGGGCCGATGCCTTCATGGCCTCCGCGCGGTGCCGGCGGTTCGCGGCCGCGTTCCGGGCGGCAAGCATGGCGCGAACGCGTGAGTCCCCGGGGCCGCCGGCGCCATTGCCCGGTTCCCTGCACTTCGTCGCATCCAGCGCACCACAGATCGCATCGCCACGGGTTTCGTTGGATGCTGCGGAAACCTCGGATTTCCGCGGGCATTCCCATGATAGTCTTTCGAAACGCCAGCCTTGCAAGGTTGTCATGCGGACAGGAGTACGACGACGATGATCAAGTGGATTGCCGCTCTGGCCGCCGTATCGCTCGCAGCAAGTCCTGTAGCCGCCCAGGCCAGCCGCACGGCCGCGGCCGTCGAGGAAGCGGACTCGATGGCAGGAGGGGCCTCTATTGCCTGGGTCATGGCGGCGATCATGGTGATCGGCGCCATTGTGTTCATCGTCGACGACGACGATCCTGAAACGCCGACCAGCCCCTAATCGAGACTGCGCGGGGAAATCCCGGGCCCGCCAGTCGACGCAACGATCGGTCGTCAGGCATCAGAGAAAGGCTTCTTCAAATGGCTATCAAAACCCTGACAGGCGCTGTCGCTGCCGCGGCATTGGCAGCGGCCACTGGCGCCCACGCGGCCGCGCCGGTTCGCAGCAGCGCTGCGCTCGAACGGCACGAGAGCCTAGCGGGCTCGGCGCTGCTGCCCGTCGCCATCTTCATGGCCGCGATCCTTGCCGTCATCATCGTCGCGAACGACGACGATGACGACGTTCCGGCCAGCCCCTGAGCGGTCGCCGCCCGCGCCGACGGCGAGCGGTAGGGGAGCTACGATGCGGCCACGGCGGCTTCCGCCGCCGTTCGCGGCACCGTCTCTTTGAGGAACCCGCGCGAGCGCGTCATTGCGTGACCGGAGCTGACGAGGGCCCCTTCCCTTCCGCCACTTTCGCCAGCACCAGTGCCGAGCCGACCAGCGCCACGCCGATCAGGTCAAGTGCGGTCAGCACCTCCCCGAAGCTGAGCCAGCCGGCGAGCGCGGCGACGGCGGGCTGGGTCAGCAGCGCGATGCCGATGACGAGCGGCGAGAAGTGGCGCAGCGCGTAGACCAGGCAGCCCTGGCCGAAGACCTGGCTCGACACGAACAGGCCAAGGACGGGCCGCCAGTCGGTCGGCCAGACCGGTTCGCCGAGCGCGAGCGCGATCGCCAGCAGCAGTGGGATGCTGCCGAGCGTGGACCAGGTGAGCAGCGCCCAGCTCCCGAGCGCCCTGCGTGCATCCTGCAGGATCAGGAGGTAGCCGGCGTAGAAGATCCCGGCGAGCAGGCAGAGCAGGTCCCCGTTCAGCGTCGCGAGAGAAATCTCGAACGAGCGGCCCATGAGGATCGCCCCACCCGCCAGCGCAGCGACAAGCGCCGGCCATTCGCGACCCTTCGGCAGCCGCCGCCAGGCAATGAAGCCCCACATCATCAGGATCAGGCTGCCGGCGTTTCCGAACAGCGTGGCGTTGGCCAGCCGGGTCAGGCCGATGCCGACGTGCCAGCTGGCGACGTCGAGCCCGAACAGTACGCCGCTGACGAGCACGGCGAGGACGACGCCGCGCGGCATGCCGTCGAGCGGCTGGCGGTTCGCTCGCGCCAGCAGCGCGAGCACCGGCAGCGCGAGCGCCATGCGCCAGAACCCCGCCGAGACCGGCCCGCTGTCGGCGAACCGCACGAACCACGCGCCCATCGCCAGCGCCGCATTGCCGGCAAGCAGCGCGGCGAGCGGCAGGAAACGGATTGGAGAGGGTGCGGCTGGCATCGGGCTCGTCTAGCGCGCGGGCGCCGCTTGGCTATAGGGAGTGGTGGCTCCCTCGGAGGTATGTGCACGATGGCGATGCGTTCGTGGCTGTTCGTCCCCGGCGACAGCGATGCCAAGCTCGAGAAGGTCGCCGGCTACGGATCCGACGTGGTCATCGTCGACCTCGAGGATGCGGTGGCGCCGCCGGCCAAGCCGCACGCGCGGATCATGGCGCGGGGATGGCTCGAGCGGCAGGCACGCAAGGGCGAAGGTCCGGCACGCTGGGTGCGGATCAACCCGCTCGACACGCCGCTGTGGCGCGAGGATCTCGCGGGCGTGATGCCCGGCCGGCCGGACGGCATCATGGTTCCCAAGGCCTCGGGCCCCGAGCAGCTCCAGGCTCTGGCTGCCGAGCTCCAGGCCCATGAACAGCGCCATGGCATGGCGCCGGGCTCGACCCGCGTCGTCCCGCTGGTCAGCGAGACGCCGCTGGCCGCGCTGGGCATCGCCAGTTACGCGACGGCGCGGCAGCCGCGCCTCGCCGGACTGACCTGGGGGGCCGAGGACCTGTCGGCGGCGATCGGTGCCAGCCGCAAGCGCGATGCGCGCGGCTACTGGGTCGACGCCTTCCGCTACGTCCGCGCACAGGTCCTGCTGACCGCGCACGCGCGCGGGATCATGGCGATCGACACCCTGCACGCGGAGTTCCGCGATCTCGACGGTCTCGCGCGGATTGCCGCCGATTCCTACGCCGAGGGCTTCACCGGGATGCTGGCGATCCATCCGAGCCAGGTGCCGGTGATCAACGCCGCCTTCACCCCGAGCGAGGAGGAGATCGCCCGCGCCCGGGCGATCGTCAACGCGTTCAGCGCCAACCCCGGGGCGGGCGCGCTGCAGCTCGACGGCCAGATGCTCGACCAGCCGCACCTCGAGCAGGCGCGCAAGCTGCTCGAACGGCTACTGTAGCTATTCGTCAGCGGTGTCAGCCGCCTCCCCGGGCGCGTCCGCTCCGGACGCCTCGTTCGTCGCTTCCTGCGCCTCGTCGGCTTCTGAAGATGCCTCGCCACCGGATGCGGCACGTGACTCGGCGGACGCCCGGGGGTTGGCGGGCGGCGGCTCCGAGCGCAGGCGGTCGAGCGGCAGCATCTCGTCGCTGATCGTCCCTTCGAGCACTTCGCCCGAAGCCGAGCGTTCGTCGTCGGCCGGGGCGTTGCCCCCGCAGGAGGCCAGCAACACGAAAAGGGGAAGTGCAAGATACGGAAACTTCACGGTCATGCTCTCTCCGGCGCGTCGAGCGCGGCGAGGAAATCACCGAAGCGCGCGAACAGCGCCCCATCCCATTCCTCGGACGAGACCGCAAGGCCGAGCCGCGCGAGGCTGGTCACGCCGTAGTCCGACACGCCGCAGGGCACGATCCCGGAAAAATGCGACAGGTCCGGATCGAGATTGACTGCGAAGCCGTGCATCGTCACCCAGCGCCGCACGCGCACGCCGATCGCGCCGATCTTGGCTTCCGCCCCGTCGACGTCACGGGTCCAGATGCCGATCCGCTCGGGAACCGACCAGGCTTCGACGCCGAAGCCTGCCAGCGCGGCGATCACCCAGTCTTCCAGCGCGTGGACGAAACGGCGCACGTCGCGCCCTCGCTTCGACAGGTCGAGGAGCACGTAGCCGACCCGCTGGCCGGGACCGTGATAGGTGTAGCGGCCGCCGCGCCCGGTCTCGACCACCTCGAAGCGCGGATCGAGCAGTTCGGCCGCCGCCGCGCTGGTCCCGCCGGTGTAGACGGGCGGATGCTCGAGCAGCCAGACCAGTTCGTCGGCAGTGCCGGCGGCGATTGCGGCGTTGCGCGCCTCCTGCTCGGCGAGCGCAGCGCGATAGCTGGCAAGGTCGAACTCCTGCCGCCATTCGATCCCGCTGACCAATTTGCTCGCCCCTGTCATGCTGGCCGTTTGCTGGAAGCTCGAATCGCGCTTATCAAGGCCGAAAGGCAGCATGAGGGGGAAAACGACCGTGAAATTCGACATGGGTCAGGCCTGGAACGATGCCATGGCGCTGCTCCGCGGCAACCAGCAGCTGGTGCTGATCATCGCCGGCGTATTCTTCTTCCTGCCGAACCTCGCGCTCTCGCTGTTCATGCCGGAGACGGTGACGGCGGGCGTCCCCGAGCCCAGGGCGGGCAGGGAAACCGACATGGACGCGGCCATGCAGTCATTCACGGCAGTCTACAGCGGGATATGGTGGCAGATTGTGCTCGTCAGCCTGCTCTCGGCAGTCGGCATGCTCGCGCTGCTCGCCTTGCTCACCGCGCGCAACCGTCCGACCGTCGGCGAGGCGCTCAAGACGGGGGCGATCTACCTGCTGCCCTATGTCGGCGCGCAAATCCTCGTCGGCCTCATCGTCGTCCTGCTCGTGCTGGTACCGATCATTGCGGGCAGTGCGGCGGGCCCCACCGCAGGCGTGCTGATCGGCCTCATCGCGATCGTCGCGCTGCTCTATATCAACACCAAGTTTTCGCTGACCGTGCCGGTCATCGTCAGCGAGGAGACGATGAACCCGGTGAACGCGCTCACCCGTTCGTGGACATTGACCAAAGGCAACAGCGTGCGCCTGTTGCTGTTCTACGCGCTGCTCCTGGTGGCGTTCGTCGTCGTGGCGATGGTCATCGGCATCGTCGGCGGGGTGTTCGCGCTGGTCCTGGGAACCGAGGGCGGGCTGATCGCCAACAGCATCATCGGCGCCGCACTGAACATGGCCGCCATCACGATCTTCGTCGCCGTGCTGGCTTCGGTTCATCGCCAGCTTTCGGCCGGCTCGGTGACGAACTACGGCGAGACCTTCGAGTAGCGCGGGCTCAGGCCTTCCAGCCCCACGCGAGCAGGCACGGCGGGATGTTGAGCCAGGTCATCCCCGTCTCGACCCGCTCGAAGTAGCGCGCGGTCAGGTCGCGTGCGGTGGTGCTGAACTGGTAGGTCAGGAACGCGCCGCCGGGGCGGATCACGCGGTAGGTCGCCTCGGCGATCGCGGGGCCGACCCCGTCGGGCAGTGTCGAGAACGGCAGGCCGGAGAGCACGTAGTCGGCCTGCTCGTGTCCGAGCGAGCGGACGATGGCCTCGACGTCCACGGCCGAGCCCAGCACCGGGTGGAACCGGCTGTCGCGGATCTCGCGCTTCAGGTAGTCGACGAACAGCGGGTTGGTGTCGATCACCACCAGCTCGCCGCCGCGCGGCAGCCGGTCGAGCACCGGGCGGCAGAACGTGCCGACGCCGGGACCGTACTCGACGAACAGCTTGCACTCGTCCCACTTCACCGGGGCGAGCATCTTGTAGATCGTCGAACGCGACGACGGGATGATCGAGCCGACCATCCGCGGATGTTCGAGAAATCCCCGGAAGAACACACCCGCCGGGCCGAGAGCCCGTTCGAGCCGCTGAAGCGGTCCGCGCCGTGGCACTTCGGCCAGCTCGTTGCCGTTCATGGGTGGATGCGCGCCCCTTCCAGTGCGAGCGGACTGCTCGCGGTCAAGCGGCGGGACTGGCAAATCTGAAGGTCCAATGCAAGCACCTCGCGCTCACCCGGGCGCGGTCAGTCGTCTCTCGAACGCATTGCCGGGACGGCGCTGGCGGCGTCGCGGGGGTCGATTCCCGGCGCCGGCGCGGCGCTGATCCGCTCCAGTCGGCGAGCGACGCGGCCGGCCCGCTGCACCGCGCGGACCAGCCGCGGATAGACGCCGCAGCGGCACAGGTTCGGAATCGCCTGCTTGATCTCCTCCTCGCTCGGATCGGGATTGCGCGCGATCAGCGCCGCGGCGGCGATGGCGATGCCCGGCGTGCAGAAGCCGCACTGGATCGCCTGCTCTGCAACGAGCGCCTGCTGCACGGGATGCGAGCGATCGCGCGACAGGCCCTCGATCGTGGTGACGATGCGCCCCTCGACCTCGGCAAGCGTGACGAGACAGCTCCTCAGTGCGGCGCCGTCGATCAGCACCATGCATGCGCCGCAGTCGCCGACCCCGCAGCCGTACTTGGTCCCGGTCAGGTTGGCCGCATCGCGCAGCGCCCACAGCAGCGGGGTCTGCGGGTCCATGTCGAAGCGCAGCGGGCGGCCGTTGACCGTGAGATCGGTCATGTGCGGCAGTCGTCTTCCGGGCGCGCCTCGCTCACTCGCGCCAGCCCCGGTCGACGGTATCGAGCTTGCGCTTCCAAGCCTCGAAATCGAGCTTGCCGAAGTCGGCGGTGAGCATCTTGTCGCGATCGCGCTGGTGCACTTCGACGACTTCGGGCGGGACGCGGATCGGCTTGCCGAGGGCGGCGGTCTTGACCTGGATCTCGCAGGCGCGCTGCAGCATGTAATAGCTGAGGAACATCGCCGGCAGCGTCTCGGCCATGACTACCGGGCCGTGGTTGCGCAGCATCAGCACGCGGTTGTTGCCGATGTTGCGGATCAGCCGCTCGCCTTCCTCGGGCCGCACGGTGATGCCCTCGAAGTCGTGGTAGCCGATCGAGCCCTCGAAGAAGCACGAGTAGAAGTTGGTCGGCGTCAGCCCTTCCTCGCTCGAGCACACGGCCATCGTGTCGGGCGTGTGCGTGTGGACGATCGCATGGGCCCACGGCAGCCGCTTGTGGAACACCGAGTGCTGGGTGAACCCGGCGAGGTTGACCGGGTACGGGCTGCCGCAGAGCTTGTTGCCCTCGCTGTCGATCTTGATCAGGTTGCTCGCGGTGACTTCCGACCACAGCAGCCCGAACGGGTTGATCAGGAACGCTTCCTCGCCCGGCACGCGCAGGGTGATGTGGTTGTAGATCGATTCCGACCAGCCGAGCATGTCGAAGATGCGGTAGCAGGCGGCGAGATCCTGGCGCGCGGCCCATTCGGCCTCGCTGCATTCGGGCTTCTGCCTGAGCTGGGTAGCCATGTTCGTGCTCCTCTCGGGGTGACAGGCTTAGCGGAAATCGCGGGGGATTCCAGCGGCCGCGGGATCGTGCCCCGCCTTCACCCCTTCAGCCCTCGCAAGTGATTGACTTTGTCGCGCCGATTGGCGAGCCATGCGGCAAGGACGCCGGGGAAGCCGGCGCGGGAGAGGCATAGTGACAGGCGAGCTCGGCTACGGCCAGCCGATGGGCGGTGTCGCCCAGACGGCGTTTATCGTCCCCGACCTGCAGGAAGCGATCCGCCGCTGGGTGGCGGACATGCGCGCGGGGCCCTTCTTCGTGCTGCCGAACTTCCTCGTTCCCGGACAGACCTATCGCGGCGAGGAATCGCGCGCCGACATCACCATCGCGATGGGTTTCGCCGGGCACATGCTGATCGAGCTGATCCAGCCGCTCGACGACAATCCCTCGGTGTACAAGGAAACCATCGAGCTGCGCGGCTTCGGCTTCCACCACGTCGGGATCGCCTGCGCTGACGTCGACGCCGACAGCCGGGACTACCAGGCGCGCGGCTACCACGAGGCGTTCCGCGCCGCGGTGCCGACCGGCGGCGAAGTGGTCTATCTCGACAACGGGACGGGCGCACAGCTCGGCTTCATCGAGCTTCTTCCGGTGACGCCCGGGATGGATTCGACCTTCACCCGCTTCTGGGAAGCCAGCCGCGGCTGGGACGGAACCGACTCGGTTCGCTCCTTCCTCTGATCACCGACGGGATCCCGAACGATGCAGCCAAGCGCCACCCCGCCGCAAGGCAACTGGATGAAGAACTCGGCCGGGTACCAGACCCTGCTGGTGTTCCTGCTGAGCCTCAATTTCGGCATCGTGTTCTTCGACCGGCAGGCGGCCAACGTGCTGATGCCGCTGGGCATCGAGTCCGAGCTCGCGCTGTCGCAGACGCAGATCGGCGTAATTGCAGGCGGCATGAGCTTCACCTGGGCGATCGCGGCCTTCTTCGTCGGCGGCCTCTCCGACAGCCTCGGCAAGCGCAAGCTGCTGCTGATACTCGCGACCATCGCGTTCTCGCTGTGCTCGTTCCTCTCGGGTCTCGCCACGAGCTTCCTGTTCCTGTTCGCCGCGCGGCTGCTGATGGGCGCGGCCGAGGGCGGCGTGATGCCGATCAGCCACGCGATGGTGGCGAGCGAGGTCGATCCGGCGCGGCGCGGCCTGGCCCAGGGCGTGGCGCAGAACCTCGGCTCGAACCTGCTCGGCAGCTTCGCCGCGCCGGTGGTGCTGGTGGCGATCGCACAGGCGTTCAGCTGGCGCGAGGCGTTCTACCTCGCTGCCCTCCCGGGCCTGCTCAGCGCTGGCCTGATCTGGTTCATGCTGCGCGAGCCCGAGATGCCTGCACGCGAGACGCGCGAGGCGCGGACGCTTGGCGCGGTCGCGGCCGGTTGGGCCAGCTCTGCAACAGAAGCGATGAAGGTCCGCAACATGTGGATCTGCGTCGTGGTCGGCATCCTGATGGTCGCCCACTTCGTGATCACCTGGGCGTTCATGCCGCTGTTTCTGGTCAACGGCCGGGGCATGGACGAAACCTCGATGAGCTACCTGATGGGCTCGCTCGGCGTCGCCGCGGCGATCTACAGCTTCGCCGTCAGCGGCCTGTCGGACAAGATCGGCCGCAAGCCGGTGATGGTATTCCTGCCGTTCCTCTCGGTGGTCGGCCCGCTCGGCGTGCTGTTCCTCGACCCGACCGCGTTCGACGGCTTCGCCGTCGGCAGCATGAGCGGCTACGCGGTCGTACTGGTGCCGATCTTCTTCATCGGCTGGATGGTCAACGGCATCTTCCCGATCTTCATGGCGACGATCCCGTCGGAGACCTTCCCGCCGACGCAGCATGCGACGGTACTCGGCCTTGCCATGGGTTCCTGCGAGATTCTCGGAGGCGTGTTCGGCCCTCCGATCGCCGGCGCGCTCAACGACACGTTCGGCGCCGAGACTTTCCTGTGGATGCTGATGGGCCTCGCCGTCGTCAGCGGGTTCATCTCGATGGGCCTGCACGAGACCGCTCCGGCCGCGCTCGCGCGGCGGGCGGCCGCCAACCCCGTCCCGGCCTGAAGGAGACGCCGTCCCAGGAGCAAGCCCGCATGGGTGTGGTCGCAAAATTCGAAACCGCCGGCATCGCTCCGGGCGAGCGCCTGCGGTACTGGAACACCGTCGCCGACGAGGTCTTCACCGGCACCTTCGTCAACGCCGAGAGCCACCGGTTCGAGGGCGAGATGTGGAGCTGGCGGCTCGGCGAGCTGGACATGATCCGGACGCGCTCGGTCGAGGCCAGCGTCGGGCGCCGCCCGCTCGACGCGCCCGAGGAGCGCGTCATCCTGCACATGCAGTGGCGCGGCCGGGCCGAGCACAGACAGGGCGGCCTGGAAACGCGCCTCGGGCCGGGCGACTTCGTGTTCGGATCACCGCACGAGCCGTACTTCTTCGACCTCTCCGCACACGAGATGATGGTTGTCGAATTCCCGCGACGCGAGCTCGCCGAACGCGTTCCGGACCTCGACGACGTGATCGCGAGGCGCCTGTCCGGGACCACGCCTGCCGCGCGGGTGTTCAGCGACTTCCTCCTCTCGCTGTGGCGTCAGGCCGACGATCGCGGGGCCTGCGACCCGGCGTGGGGCGAGGGGATGAGCCGAATCTTCTACGACCTCGCGGCGATGGCGGTGCACGAGGGGAAGCGCGCGCCGCAGGGAACGCCCGAACGCGAGCTGCGCCGCCGTGCCCTGGCGCTGATCGACGCCAACCTCGCCGATCCCACCCTGCGCTCCGCCTCGATGGCGGCCGAGCTCGGCACCTCGGTGCGCACGGTCCAGAACCTGTTCGCCGAGATGGGCACGACGCCAACCGCGGCGATCCTCGAGCGGCGGCTCGAACGCGCGGCCGAGCGGCTGATCGCCGACCCGCTGGCGACGATCACCGAAGTCGCGTTTGCCCACGGGTTCAACGACAGCGCCTACTTCACGCGCTGCTTCCGCCAGAAGTTCGGCGTCTCGCCGCGCCAGTGGCGAACAGGCCACAGTCGCTGCGGCGAATGACCTGACGGGCACCTGAGGCCCGCCTGCTTGCGCTGCAGTCCAAGTCGGCTGCGCGGGTGTGCAAGCGCCGCGCCGAAGCCCTCCCCTATCGTTCACGCGAGCCGCTGTGTGCGGCGCAGACATAACGACGTGGACATGGGAGTGACATTGATGAGAGTGACGCAGGTTTCGCTTGCCGCGCTGGCGTGTGCCCTGGCCATGCCGGCCGTGGCGCAGGACCAGGACGCCGAGAGCAGCGGCGGCATCCAGGAAATCGTCGTGACCGCGCAGAAGCGCGCCGAGGACGTGCAGGACGTGCCGATCGCGATCAGCGCGTTCAACGCCGACACGCTGCAGGAGCGCGCCGTCGGCAACGTCTCGGCACTCTCGGGCATCACCCCCAACGTCACGCTCGACGCCTCGACCCCGTTCTCGGGCTCCAGCGCGGTGCTCGGCGCGACGATCCGCGGCATCGGCTCGAGCGACTTCGCCTTCAATATCGACCCGGCGGTCGGCGTGTACCTCGACGGCGTCTATCTGGGGCGCTCGATCGGCGCGAACCAGGACCTGCTCGACGTCGAGCGGATCGAGGTGCTGAAGGGCCCGCAGGGAACCCTGTTCGGCCGCAACACGATCGGCGGCGCGATCTCGATCGTCACCCGCAATCCGGGCGACGAGTTCCGCGTCACCGGCGATATCACCGTCGGCAGCTTTGAGCGGATGCAGGTTCGCGGCATGGTCGAGCTGCCGATCGCCGACGGGCTTTCCTCGTCGCTCGCGTTCGGCATGCTCAACCGCAAGGGCTACCAGAAGCGTGTCCCCTATCCGGGCGATGCCGGCGACTACGATTCGTGGGAGCTCTTCCCCGCGGCAGGTTACGAGACTGCCGACCGTCAAGGCGGCGACGACACCTGGAACCTGCGCGGCAAGCTGCGCTGGGACAACGGCGGCTCCTTCCGCGCAACGCTGACGGGCGACTTCACCAAGATCGACCAGAGCTCGACCGCAAACACGGTGCTCGACATTCTCGACGACAACCCCGCGGCGTTTTTTGCCTTCCTCTACAACACCTGCATCAGCTCGGATGGCGCCACGATCGACGCGATGGGCTTCACCAACGTCTGCGGTCCCCGCAGCAGCAACGCCGGCTACAACACGATCTCGGGCCTCGCGAGCCGCAATGTCGATGCCGACCCGCTCAACGACGTGGCCCCGCTCGACGATCGCTGGGTCAACGATGATATCGATACCAGCTGGGCCACCGGCAACAACTTCTCGAAGCTCAAGCAGGGCGGCGTCGGGCTCGACCTTGAGCTCGATCTCTCGCCGGACGTGATGCTGAAATCGATCTCGTCTTACCGCAAGATCGATTTCGCGGCGGGCGTCGACCTCGACAACTCACCGCTTCCGGTGCTGCAGACCAGCTTCACCGTCGATCAGGAGCAGTGGAGCCAGGAGCTGCAGCTGACCGGCTCGGCGCTCGACAACGCGCTCAACTTCGTCGTCGGCGGCTACGTGTTCAACGAGAAGGGCGACTTGCGCGACTTCGTCACGTTCGCCGGCGGCCTGCTCCAGGTCGACGGGCCCGGCCAGATCGACACGACCGCCTATGCCGCCTTCGGCCAAGTCGACTGGCGCGTGTCGGACCTGCTCGGCTTCACCCTCGGCGGCCGCTACACCAAGGAAGACAAGAGCTACGTCGGCGCGCAGTCCGACGTGAACGGCATCAATTACAAGCTCGCCGGGTGCATGGATCTCGATCCGGTCACCGGCAATCCCAGCGCAGCCTGCGCCGAAGCAATCGGCTTCCCGATCCCGAGTGAGCCCTTCCGCTACTACCCGCTCGAACCCCACGAGCAGGAATTCGACAACTTCTCGTTCAAGGCCGGGGCGCAGCTCTACCCGACCGACGACGTGATGATCTACGGCTCGTTCAGCCAGGGCTACAAGACGGGCGGCTGGACCACGCGCCTGTCCAACCCGCTGCCGGTCGCGCCGACTTTCGGCGAGGAAGAGGCAGAAACGTGGGAAGCAGGCGTCAAGTCGACGCTGATCGACCGCCGCCTGCAGCTCAACCTGGCGGCGTTCACGACCAAGTACGAGGGCATCCAGCTCAACTTCCAGGAAGGCGTATCGCCGACCGTGAGGAACGCCGGCAACGCGCGGATCAAGGGCTTCGAGGTCGAAGCCCTCGCCGCGCCGACCGACAACTTCACGATCACCGCCTCGGTCGGCTATCTCGACGCGACCTACACGAGCGTGGACGCTCCGGCGCAAGTGGCGCCGAGCGATATCCAGCTCGGCGTGTTCGCAGGCGCCGACCTGCCGAAAGCCCCCGACTGGAAGTTCAACATCGCGCCGCGACTCGAAGTGCCGGTCGGCAGGGGCTCGCTGGTCCTGCTGGCCGACTGGACGCACACCACGGGGATGCGCAACGATACGGAAGGCACGATCCTGCTGCTCCGGCCGACGACCGACATCCTCAACGCGAGCGTCACCTACGAACCCGATCACGGGAACTGGAACGTGACCGTCGGTGCGACTAACATCACCGACGAGCGCTACCTGGTCACCGGCCAGGCGCAAGTCGGTGGTGGGGTGATCTACGGCACCTACAGCAGGCCTGCCGAATGGTACGCCCGCCTCGGTTTCGAGTTCTGAAGCGCAACTGAGCGAGGGGGCCGCATTCGCGGCTCCCTCCTCGACCGGAGGGAGAGAACATGCCTGAAACTCCGACGACCGAACCGTGGAAGGGCACGCCGCCCGTCCCGCATGCGTTCCGCCCCGGCGCCAAGCCGGAAGCCTACATGGCCAAGATCGCCGAGGGTGACGAGCGCCTGTGGGTGCCGATCGGTCGCCCGCATGTGGAAGACGTCTATTCCAAGCCGGTGTGGGTCAGTCCGACGCTCAACATGTGGGCCGACGTGCTGATGGCGAAGAAGCCGTGCATCGTGAACCGGCACTATCACCCGAAGCCGATCTGGGCCTACACGATCAGCGGCAAGTGGGCCTACCTCGAGCACGAATGGACCGCGACCGCCGGCGACTTCATCTTCGAGACGCCCGGCGAGAGCCACACGCTGGTCAGCTACGAGCACCCCGACCCGATGAAGGTGTTCTTCGTCGTCTCGGGCCCGCTGATGTGGCTCGACGAGCAGGGCAACACCGTCGGCCACTACGACGTGTTCGACTACATGCGCGACGCCCGGGCCCACTACGAGGAATGCGGCATCGGCGCCGACTACCTCGATACGCTGATACGGTAGAAAAGAGATCGCCCTCTCCCCTTCAGGGAAGAGGAGGGAGCGCCGCAGGCGCGGAAGGAGAGGGGACCGGGCGCGGCGTAGCGCAACTCCCCCTCTCCCAACCCTCCCCCCTGAAGCGGAGAGGGCCAACGGAACGAAGGAGCCTCCACCATGGCCACCCAGATGAAAGCGCCGCCCTCGACCAGGAAGGAAATCGTCGACGTCGGCTTCGAATACGCCGACCTCGTCGCGCGGCACTCGCCGGGCGGGCGCTACATCGACGCGCAGACCGACGTCGACAGCCCGTGGGTGCCGTTCGGCGAGACCGCGGCGATCAAGCACCTCGCGTTCGACGTGCGCCGCAACCTGTTCTCGAACATCCTGTGGGTGAAGGGCCCGGGCGTGGTCGGCACGCACCTGCATCGCGGCACGATCACCATGGTCTGCCTCGAGGGGTCGGTACGCTATCTCGAGTACGACTGGGTGGCGACACCCGGCGGACTGATCCTCGAGGTCCCCGGCGAGAGCCATACGCTGGTGACCGAGCACCCCCAGGGCGTGAAGCTGTTCGGCTGGATGGAAGGGCCGATCGAGTTCTACGACGACAAGGGCGCGTTCGTGCAGACCGTCGACGTGTGGTGGATGATGAACCACTACGAGGAGTACTGCCGGGAGCAGGGGATCCCGATCAACCCGAAGCTCTATCTCTGATCCACGCGCGAAGGGGGACCCAATGAATCGCGCAGAGACCGCAGAGGACGCGGAGATTCAGCGCTACACCTCTGCAGTCTCTGCGATCTCCGCGCGAACCAAAGATCCGGCCCCGCAATTGCGAGGGAGGGCGAAAGGACGACGATGGAAGGCCCGAAGACCCTGGACCAGTTCGACATTCGCGGCCGCTCGGCGCTGGTCACCGGCGCGGCGAGCGG
Organism: uncultured Sphingomonadales bacterium; assembly: GCA_937898525.1. Taxonomy (GTDB): domain Bacteria; phylum Pseudomonadota; class Alphaproteobacteria; order Sphingomonadales; family Sphingomonadaceae; genus Croceibacterium_A. Next base: position 26,709 of record CALCBC010000011.1, on the reverse strand, counting down.
GATCGGGCTCGCCTATGCCGAGTGCATGGCCGAGGCCGGCGCCAAGGTCACTCTGACGGACATCGATGCAGAGGGCGCGGCGCGCGAGGCGCAGCGGCTGGTCGACGAGGGCTACGAGGCGCGCTGGAGCGCGTGCGACGTGGCACAGCTCGACCAGGTCGCCAAGGCGTTCGACGAGCATGTCGCTGCCTACGGCGGATGCGACATCGCCTTCGCCAATGCTGGGCTCGACGTCGGCAACGGCTTCTGGACCCCCGAGGGCAAGCGCAATCCCGACGGGCAGATAGACGTCTACGACCCCGAGCGCTGGTACAAGTCGATCGGCATCAACCTCAACGGCGTGTTCCACACCGTGCGCGAGGCGGCGCGGGTGATGAAGGCCAACACGCACCGCCGGGGCGGCAGCATCGTCATCACCAGCTCGAACGCGGCCGAAGTCAACGAGGCGATCGTCGGAGTGCCCTACATGGCCGCGAAGGCCGGGGTGAAGCACTTCATGCGCCACGCTGCCTACGAGCTCGCGGCCTACGGCATCCGCGTCAACGCGATCGCCCCGGGGCCCTTCGTGACCAACATCGGCGACGGCTGGGTCAAGAAGAACCCCGCCGCCAAGGCCGCGTGGGACGAGCTGGTCCCGGTCGGGCGTATGGCCGAGACGTACCAGATCAAGCCGCTCGCGCTGCTGCTGGCGTCGGACGCCGGCAGCTACATGACCGGCAGCCACGTGATGATCGACGGCGGCATGCAGCTCGGCCCGGTCAAGCCGCTGGACGAGTGAGCCGATGAAAGCCGTAACCTTCCAGGCCCTGCACGCGCCGCTTGCGTTCGAGACGCTGCCCGATCCGACGCCCGACGCCGGCCAGGTCGTGGTACGGGTCGGCCGCTGCGGAATCTGCGGCAGCGACCTGCACATGACCGAGGATGCCGCCTACGGCTGCAAGCACGGCGACGTGCTCGGGCACGAGTTCGCCGGCGAGGTGGTCGATCTCGGGCGCGAGGTCGAGGGGCTCAAGACCGGCGACCTCGTCTCGGTGATCCCGCTGATGAGCTGCGGGCATTGCGAGCCCTGTCGCAAGGGCGAGGTACAGTGGTGCGCGCAGTTCGGCCTGCAGGGCGGCGGCTACGCCGAGTACGCGCTGACGCGTCCGAACCAGTGCATGAAGCTGCCGCCGGACCTCAGCCTCGCCGACGGCGCGATCATCGAGCCGCTGGCGGTGGCGCTGCACGGCGTCAACCTCTCGGGGATGCAGGCCGGGGACCGGGTGCTGGTGCTCGGTGCCGGGCCGATCGGACTGGCGGTGGCGTTCTGGGCCAGGCGGATGGGCGCGGGCAAGGTCGCCGTGCAGGACATCGCCGGCTTCCAGCGCGAACGCGCACTCGGCATGGGGGCCGACGTGTTCGTGGTCGACCCGGCCGACCCGGTCGGCAGCGCCGAGGCCGGCCTCGGCGGCAAGGCCGACGTGGTGTTCGAGTGCGTAGGCATCCCGGGCCTGATCGACCAGGCGGTGCAGCAGGTGCGCAACCGCGGCACGATCCTGCTGCTCGGGCTGTGCACGCGGCCCGACCCGATCAACAGCTTCGCCATGCTGTCGAAGGAAGTGCGGCTGGTGACGAGCGCATTCTTCACGGTGCCCGAGTACCGCGCGGCGCTCGACGCGCTCGCCGCCGGGGCGATCGAGCCGCGGCTGCTGGTGACCGACACCATCGCGCTCGAGGACACGCCCGAGGTATTCGAGAGCCTCAAGCGGCGCAGCGGGCAGTGCAAGGTGCTGATCGCCCCGTAGGTGGCGCGAAAAGAGGGACTGTCCCTCTTTTTCAGACGCCCGTCAGGCGTGCGGTCGCGCCCGCAGCGGAGCGTCCCGGATCGCCGCCTCCAGCGCGACGCAAGCCGGCCCCGCCGCACCGCGTTCGACTTGCGCTGCCAGCGCGCGGTAGGCGGCGAGCGCCTTTTCGCCTTCGGGTGTGAGCCTGGCCCCGGCCTGCTGTCCGCCACCCGGGTGGGCTTCGACCAGCGGCGCGCGGAAACAGCGGTTCATTGTGTCGACGAGCAGCCAGGCGCGGCGATAGCTCATGCCCATCGCACGGCCGGCGGCCGAGATCGAACCTTCGCGGGCGATGGCTTCGAGCAGGTCGGCCTTGCCGGGACCCATGGCGATCTCGTCGCCACAGTAGAGCTGGAGCTTGAGCTTGAGGCGGGCCATCGCCCGCTATCGTAGCTCAGGACAGAGGACGGCTCGAACCGAAAAACAGCGCCTGGCTGATCGCCGCGCGCACGGTGTCCTCCTGGAACGGCTTGGTCACCAGGTAGGTCGGCTCGGGCCGGTCGCCGGTAAGCAGGCGCTCGGGGTAGGCGGTGATGAAGATCACCGGCACCGAGTCGATCGCGAGGATGTCGTCGACCGCGTCGAGGCCGGAGGAGCCGTCGGCAAGCTGGATGTCGGCCAGCACGAGGCCCGGCCGGTTGGCCGCGACGACCTGCTGCGCCTGGGTGCGCGTCGCCGCCGTACCGCAGATCTCGTGACCGAGCGAGCGGACGAGGTCCTCGAGCTGCATCGAGATCAGCGGCTCGTCCTCGATGATCAGCACGCTCGTCGCGGTCTCCTTCTCGATCTCGTCGATTGCTTCCTGCACGAGGCGATTCACGTCGTCCTCGGACAGGTCCATGATCTCTCCGGCCTCGGCCGGCGAGAAGTCCTCGACAGTGGTCAGCAGGAGAGCCTGTCGATTGACCGGCGTGATCCGGCGCAGCTGGTCCTGCGCGGCCTGCTCGTGAATGCCCCTTCTCACGCCCTCCTCGACGACTTCGAGGTAGGCGCTCGACCAGACCTTGGTGAAAGCCTTGTAGAGGGGCACGCGCCCCCCGCGCAGCGAGTCCGCCAACTGGCTGTCGGCGAGAGCCGCTTCGAGCGTGGCGCGAACGAACGCGTCGCCAGTCGCCTGCGAACCCGTCAGGGCGCGAGCGTAGCGACGCAGAAACGGCAGATGAGAGGCGACTTCGGCACCGATCGACATAGAACCCCTTCCCGAAGGATAACTGGCTAGAAACGTCGCCGCACGCGAGAAGTTCCTAGACGCTTGCCGTCACTTGTGCGTTCATAACCTCGGCGGAAAGGGGACCGCAAAAAAATATTTGCGGTGCGGGAACCACTGCTCGGGACGGTCATTGAAGCCATGTCACCGCCGAGACCCCCCCTCCCGTCCAAGCGGCTGGTGATACGATCCCGAAAGGCCCCCGCTCCTTGAGCGGGGGCCTTTTTTCGTTGTCCGATCAGCCAGGCCTCAGCCCAGCAGGCGGGCGATCAGCCCGCGCCGCGCGCCGGCGACCACGGCCTCGGCAAGTTCGCGCGGATCGTAGGGCTTTGCGAACACCGGCCCCATCTCGGCGACTTCGGGTGGAATGTCCTGCGGCGCCCCGGTGGCAAAGACGATGTAGGGGGGCCTGGGGCCGAGCAGCTCGACGAGTTCGGCCAGCGCCCAGCCATCGTCCCGATCGGCAAGGTGGACGTCGAGTACGATCGCCTCGGCCGCCCCCTGTTCGAGCGCGGCCATCGTTTCGGCGATACTCGGGCAAATTACGACCTCGGCCGCGCCGGCATCGAGCAGGGCGCCTTCCGTCGCGAGCGCGACGATCGGATCGTCCTCGACGAGGAGCACTCTCTCCAGCCGCCTGTTACTCTTGTCACTTTTCTCGCGGCGCATGTCTGTCCCTGACGAGCTACCGACCGGCCCGCACTTGCTGAAAACCCGGGCGGACCGGCGTGGGTTCCCCGGCCCGGCGCGAGTCTACAGCCCCTTGTCGTATATGCGATACTCGCGATTGACCTTGCTGCCGATCGCATCGGCAATCGCGACCATTCCCTGGTTGTCCTCGAGAATCCAGCCAACCTCGGCCCGTTTCGCGCCGTGCATGCCCACGCCCGCACGGCGGATGTACTCGATCATCATGAAGGCGAGCTGGCTGGCCATTCGACTGGCCTGGAGCCGGCGCACAACGCCCATCAGCGGGACGCGGAAATCCGCCGGGCGCGCCTTGCGCAGCCACCAGAGCAGCTTGATGAAGTTGAACGGAAGCAGCCGGCCCTTCATCGGCTTCAGCACTGCGTTGACGTCGGGCAGCGCCAGCATGAATGCCACCGGCTCGCCATCGAGCTCGGCGATCATGTTGACCTCCTCGAAGATCAGCGGGGCGAGCTTCTTCGCGCCGTAGGCCTTCTCGGCCTCGGTGAACGGTACGAAGCCCCAGTTCTGGGACCAGGCATCGTTGAGGATGTCGATGATGATCGCCGCGTCGCGCTCGAATTGGCGCTTGTCGACCGGGCGGATGCGGATCCGCTCGTTCTTCTCGCCGAGCGCGACGATCTTGTTGACCAGCGGCGGGAAGCCTTCCTCGACCGGCAGGTCGTAGGTCAGCAGGCGCTTTGCGACCGCGTAGCCGGCGTTTTCGATCCATGCCTCGTACTCGGGTCGGTTGTGCCCCATCATGACCATCGGCGGGTGGTCGTGGCCCTTCACCAGCAGGCCGGGTTCTTCCCAGATGGACAGGCTGATCGGGGCGAGCGCCCGGGTCATCCCCTGCTCGCGCAGCCACTGCTCGGCGCGGGCGATCAGCGCGTGAGCGACGGGCTCGTCCTCGGCCTCGAACAGGCCCCAGTTGCCCGTCCCCGGCCCCATTCCCTGACGCGCCGGCTGGGCCAGCGCGAGTTCATCGTAATGCGCCGAGATGCGGCCGACCACGCGCCCCTCGCGCCGCGCGAGGAACAGCTGCACTTTCGCGTGCTCGTGGAACGGGTTCTTGCCGGGCGTGAGCAGCTCGACGACTTCGCCCCGAAGCGGCGGTACCCAGTTGGGATCTCCGGCGTTGATCCGGTAGGCAAGGTCGATGAAGGCATCGAGGTCTGCCTTGCCGGAAACCGGGGCAATCACTACTTCTGCTGTCGACACGCCATAGCCTTCGTTCAGGGAGGGTTAGCCCTGCGTATGGTCTCGGCGGCTTGTCAAGCGCACCCCTCTGGCGCAAGCTCCCGGCGTCGGGCGGCTTTGTTGGAAACAGTTGCATGAATGCCCAGCCTGCCATGACTCTCTCCGCCAGGAGCGAACCTCCGGCCCGCGCCGCTGCCAGGTCCATACCCGACGACATGGCGATGCTGCGCGCCGCGGCCGAGGTGACGCGCGACCTGTCGACCGCACGGCCGGACATCTACTGGCCCGACATGCTTATCTCGGCTGCGCTCGGATATGCCGCGCTCGCGGGGGCAATCCTGATCGACAACACGCTGCTCGCCGTGGCCTCGGGCGTGATCGCGGCGTTCGCGCTCTATCGCGCGTTGCTGTTCATCCACGAGCTGACCCACATCCACCGCAACGCGCTGCCCGGCTTCCGCTTCGCCTGGAACGTGCTGGTCGGCATCCCGCTGCTGACCCCGTCGCTGATGTACGAGAACGTGCACACGCTGCACCACGCGCGCACCCGCTACGGCACGGTCGAGGATCCCGAGTATCTGCCGCTCGCGCTGATGAAGCCGTGGACGCTGCCGGTCTTCATCCTCGTCGCGGCGCTCGCCCCGCCGGCGCTGCTGATCCGCTCGGCGGTGCTCGTACCGCTCGGAGCAGTGTTCCCGCCGCTGCGTCGCCTGGTGTGGGAGCGGTTCTCGGCGCTGTCGATCAATCCGGCGTTCCGCCGCCGCCCGGCCGAGGGCGAGTTCGCGCGGCTGGTGTTCTGGCAGGAGCTCGGCGCCTCCGTCTGGGCGATCGCGCTGATCGCCAGCGTGTTCTGGCTCGGATGGCGGCCGCTGCTGATCGCGCTCGCCGTGCTCTCGGGCACCGCCGTGCTCAACCAGCTTCGTACGCTGGTCGCCCACCTGTGGGAGAACGACGGCGAGCCGATGACGGTGACCGCGCAGTTCCTCGATTCGGTCAACGTGCCGCCGCCGGGGCCGCTGGCGGCGCTGTGGGCGCCGGTCGGGCTGCGGTATCATGCGCTGCACCACCTGCTGCCGAGCCTGCCCTATCATTCGCTCGGCGAGGCGCACCGGCGGCTGTTGGCGAAGCTCGGTGCGGGCTCGACCTACGAACGGGCGAGCTATTCCGGCCTGCTCGGGCTGATCGGGCGGATCGCGCGACAGACGATGTGGCGCCATCGGCCCGGAAACGCGTCCGAAGGCAAGCTCACCGCCTGAGCGCGCCGCCAGCGCGCAAGCGAAAAGGGCGCGGAGCCGTTCGGCTCACGCGCCCTTCGCATGGGTACCGCCGGGCGAGTCCGGCGATATGCAACGGCTTACTCAGCCGGAGCTTCCTCGACCGGAGCGTCGGTCGCAGCCGCGTCGGCCGCCGTGGCGTCGGTGGCGTCGGTGGCGTCGGTCGCCTCGGCCGTGACGTCGGTGGCCTCTTCCATCGGGGCTTCCTCGACGACGGTGGTGTCCTCGGTGACAGGCTCTTCGGTGGTGGCGTCGCCGCCGCAGGCCGACAGAGCGAACAGGGCGGTGGCCGAGAAGGCAGCCAGAGCAATCTTCTTCATAACAGTTCTCCTAGAATGGGACTGGTCCCACGAGAGACTCGCAGCGGCGCGAGCGCGGCCTCAAATAATGGCAAAAATGTGGCGTTGCAAGCGACCCCGCAGCGCGAGGGGGTCATTCCTCGGTGCGGATGAGCACCGTTTCACCGAGCAGGAAGAACAGCACGAAAGGCGCCCAGGCGGCCAGAAGGGGCGGATAGCCGCCGAATCCGCCCAGCGCCAGAGCGGCGTTGTCGACCACGAAAAAGGCGAATCCGAGCGCCATGCCGATGATTGCGCGCGCCAACAGGTGCCCGGAACGCGCCAGGCCGAAACCGGCGACTGCGCCGAGTAGAGGCATCAGCACGGCAGACAGCGGACCCGAGATCTTGTGCCACCACTTGGCCTTGAACTCGCTCGTCCGCCGCCCCGCCGCCTCGAGCGCATCAATCGACCGGGCCAGCTGGCCGATCGACTCGGCATCGGGATCGACCCGCTCCAGTGCAACCTGATCGAGCGTCAGGCCTTGGGCGACGACGACCGAACCCGGCAGCTCGCGGGTGTCCGCTGGCCCGACGTCGAACAGGCGCGGCTTCTCCAGCCGCCAGCCGGGATCGGCGTAGCGCGCGATGGGCGCGCGCACCTGGCGCTGGATCATCCCTGCCTCGTCGCGCTCGTAGAATGTCACGCCATGCATGACCGTATCGGGCCCGGTGCCCTCGATCCGCGAGGCAAGCAGGACATCGTTGCCGTCGTTGAGGTAGATGTTGGCGCGCGACCTGGAGGGCGGCGGAATCGGGCCGTAGTCGACGTCCTCCCAGGACTTGAGCGAGGCATTGGCACGGATCACGATGCGTTCGTTGAAGGCGAACGACAGCACCGCCACGGCGAGCGCGACCAGCACCAGCGGCGCAAGGATCTGGTGCGCGGAGAGCCCGGCCGCCTTCATCGCCACGACCTCGCTGTTCTGGTTGAAGGTGGTCAGCGTGATGATCGTCGCCAGCAGCACCGAGTATGGCAGGAAGCGGGAGACCAGCTGGGGAATGCGCAGCGAGACGTAGTGGAGCAGCTGCGCTTCGCCGTTGTCCGGATGTGCGAGGATGTCGCCTGTCCGGCTGAGCAGGTCGAGCATCATAAGCACGACGACCAGCATGAAGAGAACCGCGAGGATGCGGATCGCGAAAGTCTTGCCGATGTACCAGGTCAGCGTGGGCGACGGAAAAAAATCAAGCAGCACCGGCGAACGCCTCCTCCGCGCCGGTCTCGTGCGAGAGCGTGCGATCGCGCCGCCTCAGTAGCGCGGCGAGCCGCTTGGCGAGCTTGGCGTAGAAAGATTCGAGCGCGCCGATGGCCTGGGCACCGGGCACGAACGCGACGCGGAAGTACATCCAGGCGATCAGGGCGGCGAACAGGAAGAACGGGCCCCACAGGGCAAGCAGCGGATCGACCCGCCCGAGCTCGGCGACCGACTGCCCGTACTGGTTCACCTTGTGGTAGGCGACGACCATCACGATGGACACGAACACGCCGAGGGCCGAGGTGGAGCGCTTCGGCGGGATCGCCAGTGACACCGCGAGCAGCGGCAGCATCAGCATCATCAGCACCTCGACCATGCGGTAGCTGAAGGCGGCCTGCCCGCCGGCGCGCTGTTCGGCGGTCGAATTCTCGCTCCAGCCGAGCTGAAGCAGCTCGGGCAGCAGGTATTCGCGATTCTTGTCGCCGCGTTCGCGGAAGCGCTCGATCGCCGGGAGGTCGATCGGCAGATCGTGCTGCGAGAAGCTCAGCACGCGCGGGGTCTGGCTCGGGATGTCCTGCACGATCGTGCCGTCGGTCAGCCTGAGGATGATCGTGTTGCGGTTCTCGCGGTTGGCGAGGAAGCGCCCCTCGCGCGCCGAGATCGACAGCACCTGTCCCTTGTCGTCGGCTATCCGGGCAAAGATCCCGAGCAGGCGCTGGCCGTCGTCCTCGCTGCGTTCGATCCGGAGCGCGACGCGGTCCTCGATCTGCGTGAACTCGCCGACCTTGATCGACGCGCCGAGCGCGCCCGAGCGCAGCTCGAAGTCGAGCTCCTCGTAGGAGTAGCGGGCCAGCGGCTGCCAGTAGCCGACGATCGCGAAGTTGATCCCCATCAGCAGGATCGTGATGATGTAGGGCACGCGCAGCAGCCGGGTGTAGCTGAGGCCGACCGCGCGCATCACGTCGAGCTCGCTGGTCGTCGCCAGCTTGCGAAACGCGAACAGGATACCGAGCATGACCCCGAGCGGGATCGCGAGACCCGCGTATTCGGGGATCAGGTTCACGAGCATGCGGAACACGATCGTCACCGGCCCGCCCTCGGTGGAGACGAACTCCATCAGCCGCAGCATCTTCTCGAGCATCAGCAGCGAGGCGGCGAGCGCGAACACGCCGAGCATCGGCATCAGCACGAGCCGGAACACGTAGCGGTCGATGGCGGTGAACAACGTCAAGTCAGGTCAACGGCCCGGGCGGGTGTGAGTTTCGCGCGCTATAGCGACGCCCTCGCCCGAGGTCATGCCCATTCGAACCCTCTTCCATTCAGGGAGAGGGAGGCGTCACGCCTTCTCCAGCGTGCACTGCAGCGGGTGCTGGTTCTGGCGGGCGAAGTCCATCACCTGGTTCACCTTGGTCTCGGCAACTTCGTAGGGATAGATGCCGCACACGCCGACGCCCTTCTGGTGGACGTGGAGCATGACCCGGGTGGCCTGCTCGAGGTCCATGCGGAAGAACCGCTTGAGGCACATCACGACGAACTCCATCGGCGTGTAGTCGTCGTTGAGCATCAGCACCTTGTACTGGCTCGGCTTCTTCGGCTTGGCGCGGGTCTTCGTGGCGATGCCGACCTGGCCGTCACCCTCGATCCCCTTGCCGTCGTCGTCCTCCGACGCGCGCACGGGCGAACGGTACGTCGCGCTGGCCTCGTGAGGCAGAGTTGCGTGAATCCGGAGCATGGGACGACAAATATCGTATCGGGCCGCGCTGTCGCAAGATGCGCAGCCGAAAAGCACGGTTAACCGGATCGGGGCGTCCCGAAACGAGCCGGCCCGGGCCTTGGGCCCGGGCCGTCCGTGTCCACCGGCAGGGAGAGGAGCTCCGGCGGAGGGATGTCCTGCGATCAGGCGACCTTGGCGAGCTTCTCGACGGCGAGGCTCACCCGGCCGGAAATCGGCGCGAACGCGTCGCTCGCGAGTTTGACCGCGGCCTCGGTGTTCTTCGAGCCGGTCGCAACCAGCGCGTCGAAATTGCGGCGCATGATCTTGCCCTGGAGCTGGAACAGCTCGGTCGGGCTCTTGACCGCGGCCAGCTCCTTGAGATCGGCGGTCAGCGTCTCGTAGGCGCTCTTGGCCTCCTCGACATAGGTCTTGCCGAGGTCCTGGGCGCCGGCGGCGAGGATCTTGCCGCTTTCGACGAGCGCCTCGACGTTGCCCTTGGCGAACTCGGTCGCCTCGGTCATCGCCTCGGTGCTCTTCTCGTAGGCCGCCTTGGCCTTGGACTGGAACTCGCCGATCGCTTCGGTGACCGGCTTGGTGAAATCGGGGGTCTTGGCAGTCGCCATGATCTTTTCCTTCAATTCGGTAATCGTCGGTTGCTGGGGCGTCATCTCGAACGGTGCCGGTGCCTCTTCCGGGACTTCGGGCGAGGTCTCGACGACCGCGGCTTCCGTCACCGGCTCCGGAGCCTTCACGACCTCGGGCGAGGGTTTGGCCACGGGTTTCGTCACCCTCTTCACCGCAACCGGCTTCCTTTTCGCCGGTGCACGCTTCACAGGGGCCGCCACCTTCTCCGTCCCCGCCTTGGCGGCGGCTTCGGCATATGCCTTTTCCGCGCTGTCCGCTGGCGTGTCGGGTCCGCTGGCCATGATGTCCTCGCTCCAAAGACGCGATTCAAACGCCATTGCTGCAGTGCACAATATGCACCGCCGATGCGAACGTCAAGGAGTTTTTGTGCAGCGCACAATGCGACGGCGCTATCGCATCGCCACGTAGCGCCCAGGCGCGTCTTCCAGCACCTTGTCGCCTTTGCGCCCCGGAACGCGCTTTCCCGCCGCCGGAACCTTCTCTGCGCCGAGCCCTTCGAGCCAGGCCAGCCAGTCGGTCCACCAGCTGCCGGGGTGCTGCTCGGCCCCGGCAAGGAACGCCTCGAGGTTCTCGGTCGGGCCGCCGGTCCAGTAACCGTATTTGTTCGCCGCAGGTGGGTTGACCACGCCGGCGATGTGGCCGCTGCCGGCGAGGACGAAGCGCGTCGGCCCCTGCAGCACGCCAAGCAGCCGAAGCACGCTGTCGGGCGGGGCGATGTGGTCGTCGCGCCCCGCCTGGACATAGGCCGGAGTCTCGATCCGCCGCAGGTCGATCGGCGTGCCGTCGGCAGCGAGCGCGTCGGGCACGACCAGCTTGTTGTCGCGGTAGCAGTCGCGCAGGTAGGCCTCGTGCCACTTCGCCGGCAGGTTGGTCACGTCGCCGTTCCAGTGGAGCAGGTCGAACGACGGGTAGTCCTCGCCGAGCAGATAGTGGTTGACCACCGTGTTCCAGATCAGCTCGCTGCCACGCAGCAGGTTGAACGTCGCGGCCATGTAACGGCCGTCGAGGTACCCTCCCCGGCTCGCCTGGCGGATCAGCTCGAGCTGGGTGTCGTCGACGAACACCTTGAGATCGCCGGCGCGCTCGAAATCGACCTGCGCGGTCAGAAACGTCGCGCTGGCGACCTTGTCCGCCTGCCCGCGCCGGGCGAGCACCGCGAGTGTCGCGGCGAGCGTGGTGCCGGCGACGCAGTACCCGATCGTGTGTACCGCAGGCACGCCGAGCCGATCGCGCACCGCGTCGATCGCGGCGATCTGGGCCCTGACGTAGTCGTCGAACGAGACCTCGGCCATCGATTCATCGGCCGAGCGCCACGAGACCATGAACACCGTCACGCCCTGCTCGACGCACCAGTGCACGAAGCTCTTCTTCGGGTTGAGGTCGAGGATATAGAAGCGGTTGATCCACGGCGGGAAGATCAGCAGCGGCGTCGCCAGCACTTCGTCGGTCTGCGGCGCATACTGGATCAGCTGGAACAGCGGCGTCTCGAACACGACCTTGCCGGGCGTGCAGGCGATCGTCTCGCCGAGGCGGAACGCCGAGGAGTCGGTGTGCGTCAGCTGGCCCTTCTCGAGATCGCGGGCGAGCCGCTCCATGCCCTTGACGAGGTTTTCGCCGTGGGTCTCGAGCGTGCGCTCGAGCACCACCGGATTCATCAGCGGGAAGTTGGCCGGGCTCATCGCGTCGAGCACGCTTCGCGTGGCAAAGCGCAACTGCTCGCGTTCGCTCTCGTCGAGTCCTTCGACCTCGTCGACCTTTTCGAGGATCCGCTCGGCGAACAGCAGGTAGGTCTGGTGGATCAGCGCGAAGACCGGCTGCTCGCGCCAGGCCTTGTCGGCGAAGCGCCTGTCGCTTCGCGGCAGCTCGATCTCGGGTGAACGGTCCTCGCCGGCCCTGGGGCCGAGACCGTACTGCGCAAGCACGTCTTCCCACAGGGCCATGCCTTCCTCGGCCAGCCGCGCCTGGAATTCCGGATCCAACAGGGGCACCTGCCGGTACCACGCCTGCATCAGTCCCATCCATTGCGCCGGATCGGCCAGCAGCGGGACCGGCGCCTCGGGGATCGCCTGCTGCTCGCAGAAGTCGAGCCACATCCGTTGCAGCTTGAGCGCCGACTCCCCCCACTCGGTGATCTCGGCATCCGAAGGCATGGCCTCGGAGAGTTCGGGGACGAACGTTCCGACCATCTGTCGTGCGGCCTCACCCTGCATGCGCAGCATCTCGGTGAAGATGTCCGCGGCGTCGGTCGGGGAATCGGCCATCGCCGCCATCATAGGGCCGATTGTTGCATTTGGGAGAGCATCGGCGGCAATCGGCAGCGGCGCAATTGCGCTGGCCGGCCGATTCCGTCACAATCGTTGCGCCGCACGCATGCGTCTGCGGCCTTTTCGATCAACCCCTTTGGATTTCACGAGGTCATGGATACCGAATTCTACCGCATCAAGCGCCTGCCGCCCTATGTCATCGCCGAAGTCAACGCGATGCGGGCCGCAGCACGCGCCAGCGGTCGGGACATCATCGACCTCGGCATGGGCAACCCCGACCTGCCACCGCCGCAGCATGTGATCGACAAGCTGTGCGAGGTCGCGCAAAAGCCCGATGCGCACGGCTATTCGCAGTCTAAGGGCATCCCGGGGCTGCGCCGGGCGCAGGCGAACTACTACGCGCGGCGCTGGGGCGTCGAAGTCGATCCCGAGACCGAAGTCGTCGTCACGCTCGGCTCGAAGGAAGGGCTGGCCAGCCTCGCCACTGCGATCACCGCGCCGGGCGACACGATCCTCGCGCCCAACCCGAGCTACCCGATCCACACCTTCGGGTTCATCATCGCCGGCGCGACGATCCGCTCGGTGCCGACCACTCCTGACGAACGCTACTGGGAATCGCTCGACCGGGCGATGCGCTTCACCACGCCGCGGCCGACGGTGCTGGTGGTCAACTACCCGTCGAACCCGACCGCCGAGGTGGTCGATCTCGAATTCTACCAGCGGCTGGTTGACTGGGCGAAGGAGAACAAGGTCTGGCTGCTGTCCGACCTCGCCTATTCGGAGCTCTATTATAACGGCAGGCCGACTCCCTCGATCCTCCAGGCGAAGGGCGCGAAGGACGTGGCGGTCGAGTTCACCTCGCTGTCGAAGACGTTCTCGATGGCCGGTTGGCGGATCGGTTTCGCGGTCGGCAACAAGACGCTGATCGCCGCGCTGACGCGGGTGAAGAGCTACATCGACTACGGCGCGTTCACGCCGCTGCAGGCCGCGGCGTGTGCCGCACTCAACGGGCCGCAGGACATCGTCGAGAAGAACCGCCAGCTCTATCACAAGCGTCGCGACGTGCTGGTCGAGGCGTTCGGCCGCGCCGGATGGACGATCCCGGCGCCGGAGGCCTCGATGTTCGCCTGGGCGCCGCTGCCGCCGGCCTTGAAGGAGATGGGCAGCCTCGAGTTCTCGAAGCAGCTGCTGACCCATGCCGACGTCGCAGTGGCGCCGGGCGTCGGGTACGGCGAGGACGGCGAGGGCTACGTGCGCATCGCGCTGGTCGAGAACGAACAGCGCCTGCGCCAGGCCGCACGCAACGTGAAGCGCTACTTGCAGAGCATGGGTATCAACGCTTCAGCCGCGTGACCCGCGTCCCGACGGGGAAATGAATCCGCTCCGGACGCATCTCCGCTTGAATCGGTCTTCACGCCCTTGAATCGCGCGCACGGCGTGCGATGCCTGTGCCCGCGACAGGAGTTGGGGGACTCGCGGTGGCGGTGTTCGGATGGGTCGCCGGGCGGCGCGAGCTGCCGCGGCGCTGGGATCTGCGCCGAATCGGATGGACCTTGTCGGCCTCGGCGTCGGGCAGCCACGTGCGGCTGGTCGACGGCCGCGGCCAGGCACCGGGTCTCGACACCATCGATTGCGCACTGTGCCTGTTCGTCGGCGTCGACAGTGCCGACGAGCGCGCGCGGCTGCTCGACGCGGGATGCGGCGATGCGCTGCCGGACACGGTCGGGCTGCACGAGCTGGCGCGGCGCGCGCGGCGCGTGGCCGAACTGCGCGACACCCTGCCACGCCGGCGCGATCTCGGCCCGCTGACGCTCGACCTGCTGCACCGCGATGCGCGCGCAGGGGAACGATGGCTGACGCTGCACCCGCGCGAGTTCGCGCTGCTGTGGAGGCTCTCCGAGCGTCCCGGCGAGCGCGTCACGCGGAGGCGTCTCCTGCGCGAGGTCTGGCGGCTGGAAGTTGAGCCCGGGACCAATCGGGTCGAGGTCCACGTCTCGCGGCTCAGGGCCAAGCTGGCCGCGGCCGGCATAGCCGACCTCGTGCAGACCGACCCGCGTGGCGGCTACCGTATCGCGCACCGCTGAGCCGCCTCGGGCCGTCCCCCGCGCGGCTTTCGCTGCCTTGTGCCTCAGGCATTTCCTGTTAGGCCTTTGAGCGAAATGGATAGATCGCTACCGATCGGACGGAGAGCCGACGGGGGACGAGAGGAGCACTGATGACCGAGGGCCATCCGGCGGGCGCCAGCCCGGGATCTACGCTCGATGTGGCAAAGTTTCTCGGCGAACTGCCGTTCACGCGATTCCACATCCAGCTGCTGGTGATCTGCTCGCTGGTCACGTTCTTCGACGGCCTCGATTTCTCGCTGATCTCGTTCACGCTGCCGTACCTGCGCGAAGAGATGCACCTGACCGACGTGATGACCGGCTACGTCAGCTCGGCCGCATTTCTCGGGCAGATGGTCGGCTCGCTGGTCGGTTCGTATCTCGCCGACATCTACGGACGGCGCCCGGTCATCATCTGGTGCACGATCCTCAGCGCGCTGCTCACCTTCGTCACCGGCTTCGCCAACACGCCCGAGATGCTGATCGTGCTGCGGCTCATCGGCGGCCTGGCGATCGGCGGGCTGCTCGCTCCGGCATGGTCGATCAACATCGAATCGATGCCCGCCGGGGCCAAGGCGCGCGCGGTGACGATCATCATGCTCGGCTTCTCGTTCGGCGGGGCGATGGCCGGACAGGTGACCAACGTCATCGCCCCGACCTACGGCTGGGAAGGTGTGTTCTTCTTCTGCGGCGCAGCCACCGGCGTGCTCGCCTTCGTGCTGTTTTTCACGATGCCCGAATCGGCGCGATGGATGGTCGCCAAGAGCAGACCCGCGGCCGAAGTCATCCCGGTGCTGCAGCGGTTCAATCCGTCCGCCAATCTCGCCCGCTACACCCAGGTCGTGCTGTCCGATGAGAAGAAGGTCGGCGGGGAATCGCCGTTGGCCAAGTCGGCCGAGCTGTTCCGCGGCGTGCTCGCGTGGATCACGCCGATCATCTGGATCACCTACTTCTTCTCCTCGTTCGCCATCTACCTCAAGGCAAGTTTCGGCGTGCTGTTCATGGAGGAGCTCGGCATCGAGCGGGCCATGGCCGCCAACCTCGCCTCGGTCGGCGGGATGATCGGCGCCATCGGCGGCGTGCTGCTGCTGTGGTTCACCGAGAAGCGCGGCCCGGCGTGGATCGCGATCGCGCCGCTGCTCGGAGTACCGCTGGCGCTGTGGATCGGTTCGGGCGCATTGCTCGACGGGCCGCTGTTCATCCCGGTGATCCTGCTCGGCGGGATCATGATCGGCACCGGCCACGCGGCCGTCATCTCAATCACGAGCATCTACTATCCGAGCGCGGTGCGCTCGACCGGTGGCGGCTGGGCCAGCTTCATGGCCAAGTTCGCCGCGGTCGCCGCGCCGATCCTCGGTGGACACTACTTCCTCGGAAGCGACGAGCGCGTGCTCGACGGCTACCTGTTCACCGGCCTGTGCCTCGCCGGGGTCGTGGTCGGCCTGCTGGTATTGTCCGTCTTCGCCAGGCGGCTGCACACGGAGCAGTCCGACGCGCCTGCGGCCCAGCCGGCGACCGCATGATGGCGCTGCGATCGCTCTCCGCCAACACGCCGAGCCGCCGCGCCAACTGGCGCGCGCTCGGGCTGTCCAAGGAGGACATGGAGAAGCCAAAGATCGCGGTGGTCAACAGCTCGAGCGAGCTGGCGATCTGTTACGCCCACCTCGATTCGATCGCACAGATGGTCAAGGACGAGATCCGCGCGGCGGGCGGGGTGCCGTTCGAGGTGCGCACCGCGGCCCCGTCGGACTTCATCACCGGTGCGGCACGGAGGGGTTCGTACATCCTTGCCGGGCGCGACATCATCGCGAACGACATCGAGGTCCAGGTCGAGGCCGCGCTGCTCGACGGGATGATCTGCCTGACGAGCTGCGACAAGACCCCGCCCGGCCACCTGATGGCCGCGGCGCGGCTCAACATCCCGACGATCCTCGTCATCGGCGGCTACCAGCCGGCGGGAGAGATCGACGGCGAGCCGGTCGACGTCGAGGACCTGTGGTCGGGGTCGGTTGGCGAGCGCTTCGGTGCCACGCCGAAATTCCCGCTGGCCGAGATGGCCGAGAACGCGATCATGGGCCCGGGCGTCTGCGCCGGCATGGCGACGGCCAACACGATGCATTCGGTGGTCGAAGCGCTCGGCATGTGCCTTCCCGGCCACGCGCCGGTACGGGCCAATTCGCCGAAGATGCAGGCCAACGCGCGCGAAGCCGCGCGGCGGATCGTCGAGATGGTCCACGAGGACCTGAGGCCGCGGCAGATCCTGACCGAAGGCGCGTTCCGCAACGCGATCGCGACGGTGCTCGCGGTGTCGGGATCGATCAACGCGATCAAACACCTGCAGGCGGTGGCGGTCGAGGCTGAGACCCGGATCGACATCTTCAGGCTGTGGGACGAGATGAGCGACGTGCCGGTACTCTCGGCGGTGCGACCGACGGGCGAGGTGCGGATCGAGCAGTTCGAGGACGCCGGCGGCGCGCGCGCCGTGCTCAAGCGTCTCGAGAACCGCATCGACACCTCGGCGCTGACCTGCACGGGCCGGACACTGGGCGAGACGCTCGAGGGCTATGTCATCCCCGGGCCCGAGGTGATCCACGCGCTCGACGATCCCGTGGGCGAAGGACCTGCGATCGCCATCCTGCGCGGCAGCTTCGCCGAAACCGCCGTGGTCCGGCTCGGCATCCGCGACGGCTCGCGTCCTGAGGAGTTCACTGGCCCCGCACGCGTGTTCGAGGACACCGCCGACTGCCTGCAGGCGATCGAGGACGGCGTGGTGCAGCCCGGCGACGTCGTCATCGCACGCAACCAGGGCCTCAAGGGCGGCCCGGCCATGGGCGGCTCGGCCAGCGCGATCCTGTTCGCGCTCGACGCCGCAGGGCTGGCCAAGACCACGGCCTTCGTCACCGACGGGCAGCTGTCGGGCCTGTGCCTCAAGGGCCTGACGGTCGCGGAAGTCGCGCCCGAGGCGGCGACCGGCGGCCCGATCGGCAAGGTGCGCGACGGCGACATCGTGCACATCTCTGTGGCTAATCGCTCGATCGACCTCGACGTGCCGGCGGAAGAGCTGGCCGCCCGCGAGGCGCCCGGATACGTCAACGAAGCACCCGGCTACCTCGGCAACTTCCGCCAGGACGTGCAGCCGATGAGCACCGGCGGTGTGCTGCTGCCGCGAAGGTAGTCTCGCGAGCCGCGAACCGCCGAGACTCACGGGCTTGTTTTGTTGGAACTACAAGCCGTTGAGGGGTATAAGGTGAGCATGGAGTGGCGCGAAGCCTGAGCGCCCTGCCGACGCCCGACTCCGCCTCGCTCCGATTTCGGAAGGAGGTGTCGTCATGGACACTCGCATCTACGAAAAGGGCTCGCGCGCCGAGAAGATGTGGGCTGCGCTCGTCGCGCTGCTGTTCGGGCTGGGGCTGGTCTGGGTCGTCGGCGCCTAGCGCGAACCTCACGCAGTCGAAGGAAATGACCCGCGCGGTCCTGCCGCCGTAAGAAATCGCCACCCGCTGCTACTAACGGCGCAAAGGTGGGACATGCAGGACGGCGAGCGGAACCGCATATTCGAAGGCTGGATCGAGGCGCACAAGGCGATCCTGTTCAAGGTCGCCCGCGCTTACGGCGCTTCGCACGCCGACCGCGAGGACCTGTTCCAGGAGATGGCGCTGCAGCTGTGGCACTCCGTGCCGGCGTTCCGCGGCGACTCCGCAGCGAGCACCTGGATCTACCGCGTCGCGTTCAACACGGCGATCGCCTGGCGACGCCGCGAGCGCAAGCACGGCAAGGGCCGGCAGGAGATCGAAGCAGCGAGCGGCCTGCTCGCCGAACCGGCGGTGCGCGATCCGCGGCTCGAGTGGATCTATGCGCGGATCGCCGGACTCGGCGAGATCGACCGCAGCCTCGCGCTGCTGATGCTCGACGGCTTCTCCTACCGCGACATGTCGCAGATCCTCGGCCTCGGCGAGAGCAACGTCGGGGTCCGCATCAACCGCATCAAGGCGGCGCTCGCCGCGCAACTCGCCAAGGAAGAGCACGATGAACTTTGACCAGATGCTGGACGCGTGGAAGGCACAGGACGAAAGCCCGCTCTACGGCGTCAACCAGGACCTGCTGCGACTGGTGCTGCAGCACGAACAGGCCGAAGTGCGCCGCACGCTGCGCCTGGAGCAGTGGATGACTTATGTCGCCGGCTCGATCATGGCCGTCCTCGCGGCACTCGTGCTCTGGGCGCTGGCCATCTTCCGCCGGCCGGTGCTGGAGACTGCCGCCGCAGCCTTCGGAACAGCGACGTTCGCCGCGTGGGTCGGCGCAATGTGGCACAGCCGGCGCCGCCAGGCGCGGCGCGAACGCGAGTTCGGCAACACGCTGCGCGAAGAAATCCGTCGCCACCTTTCGCTGATAGACTACCGGCTGTCGCTGACCGGGCGCTGGGCGCTCATGGCGTGGCATGCCCCGATCGCCGTCGGCGTCGTGCTGATCCTGTGGCTCAGCACCGCGATCAACACCGACACCGATCCGTGGTTCAACTTCTGGCTGGCCCTCGTGATGGTCATCACGGTCGTGGCCAGCGCCAGCGAGGCGAGCCGCAAGTCCCGGCGCGAGCTGGAGCCGCGGCGTCAGCACCTGCGCGAGCTGCTCGACGCGCTCGAAGGCAGCGAGTGAGCGCGGTTCAGCCGGCCAGCGGTCGATAGGCCATCGCGCCCCCCGTGGGGACGGGCGGCACCGGCTTGCCCTGCTCGCGCAGCAGCTGCGGGTACTCGCGCAGCACGCTCTCGGCATCGGTCACCGCGACGACCTCGCCACCCGCACCGAGGTGCAGCAGCGCACCGTAGATCACGAACAGCACGTCGGTCGGCCCCTCCACGCGGTCGGCAACCTTGAGCGTGTGAGTGCTGCCTGGAGGCTCGAACAGGTACGAGCCGGCGCGATTGGGCGGGCTGTCCGGGTACTCGAGATAGGCCCATTCGCCCGAGAAGGTGAACGCGTGGACTTCGCCAGTGTGCTTGTGCGCGGCGACCTCGGTGCCCGGGGCGAAAGTCATGCGCACGGCGAAGCGGGCACCCTCGACGTCGGCCATCAGCAGCTTGAGGGCAATGCGCGGATCGCCCGCCCAGCCCTCCGCCCACGGCAACTCGTCCGCGGCGGCATGGAACGACTCGGGGACGGTCATTCGGCCGCCATCGCCTGCCCGGCCACGGCGACCGCCGCGTCATCGCTGAGGTATGCACCCTGCTGGCGCAGGATGGCGCGGACCTCGGCGACGTCGACCTCGCGCGGCTGCACACCGCGGTTCGCGGCGACCGCAGCGCCGACGCCCGCGGCATGGCCGGTGAGCCAGCACTGCGGGATCTCGCGCATGAACCCGTGGCTGTTGGCGTCGCACGAAATGTGACGCCCGGCGGCAAGCAGCCCGTCGAGCCCGCGCGGGACGAGGCAACCGTAGGGCACCGAGACCACCGGAAACTTCGGGCTGATCGACGGGCTGACGCCGACCTCGTCGGCGACCGGCGTCCCGTCGCCCCAGTCCTTGCGCTCGATCCGCGCGAGACCGCCGAGCCGGCGCGTGTGGCGCACGCCGAGCTGCGCGGCGCTGTTGAGCGAGAACGCGCGCTCGAAGCCGGGCGCGTGCTTGCGGAAGAACTGGGTATGACCTTCCATCAACCGGTGGCTGCGGATCTCGACCTCGGTCATGTCGTCGACGTCGAGCGCCGAGAGCCCCGACTGGCGCGGGCCGAGCCACATCGCCACGTCCGGCCGCCAGGTCACGTAGGGAGTCTGGAAGAAGCCGAGCTCCTGCCGCCCGCGCTCCATCAGCTGGCGCAGTTCCTCGGGATGATGGACCTTCCAGTCGATCCAGCGGTCCATGTCGACCCCGCCCACGATCCAGGCGGTGTTCATCGAGTGGTGGACGTCGCCCTCCTCGATGTCGGTGTCGAACTCGGCCCCGGCGCGCGCGAACATGTCGCCGTCGCCTGTGGTATCGACCACGACCCTGGCGAGGATCGCCTGGCGCCCGGCCTTGCTCTCGAACACGACGCCCCGCGCAACCCCGTCCTCGACGATCGGGCGCGCGGCCCACGAGTGGAACACCAGCCGCACGCCGGCCTGCAGCAGCATCTCCTGGTTGTTGAGCTTCATGCGCTCGGGATCGAGCGTCGGCGCCCACTGGACGATGCCGTGGAAGGCGGTCGTGCGGTTCTGCCAGTAGAGGACCTTGGCCGGGTCCTTCGAGCCCCAGTCGGTCATCGGCGGGCCGGCGACCGCTTCGGCCGGCATCCGTTCGATGAAATGGCGCGCGAAGCCCTGGATCACGTGGCGGCCGGACCAGTCGGTCATCCGGTCGATCCACATCACCAGCCCCCCGGTCGAAAGCCCGCCGAGATGGTTGTAGCGCTCGACCAGCGTCACGTCGGCGCCGGCCTGCGCCGCGGCCCAGGCGGCCGCGCAGCCCGCCGGCCCGCCGCCCACCACGACCACGTCGCAGCGGTGATAGACGTCGATCTCGCGCGCCTCCTCGCGCACCGTCCCGCCGCGTCGCGGCGGCGGCAGGTTGCGGCCCGCGCTCTCGAACACGTCGGAGCCGAGGAAACGCTCCTCGCTGTGCCCGGCGATCCGCTGCATCTTGACTTCGTCGGCCATGGCGCCCTCTCAGACTTCGATAGCTCGCTAATCGTAATGTCCGGGCGCGGCAAGCAACGGCCGAGAGATTAGGTTGCGCCCTCCCCGGCGTTTCGCTAGTGGCCCGCGTTCCGGCCCGATGGCGGAGTGGTTACGCACCGGACTGCAAATCCGTTTACGCCGGTTCGATTCCGGCTCGGGCCTCCACCTCCCTTCCCGTCCGACTTGGCGCCCTTCCCGGCGTCAGTCTCCGGCGCGTTTTCGCGGCCAGTGACCGTTTGATCCTTTCGCGCCGCCGCACGCCGGCCTATGGCCGGCCAGAGCCGCGCTGGAGGCCATCCGATGCGGACCGTGATGAAGGCCGTGATCGTCGTTCTGGCCCTGCTCGTGCTGGCCGGCGGGGGACTGTTGGCCTGGTACAGGCTCAGCCCGTGGCCTGCGGTGCTGATCGTCCGCAACAGTTTCGACGCCGGGGCGCAGGAGGCCAAGGCCTCGGTCGCGCCGTTCGTGCCCGACGACGTCGTCGCGCGGCACGGGCTCTCCTATCTGGCCGGCGAGCCCGACGCGCTGCTCGACCTGTTCGTGCCCGAGGGGGCCACGGCGCCGCTGCCGCTGGTCGTGTGGGTCCACGGGGGCGGGTTCATCGCCGGCACGCGCGACGACCTGACCGGCTATCTCAAGGTTCTCGCGGACCGCGGTTATGCCGTCGCGGCGATCGACTACACGCTCGCGCCCGAGGCCCGCTTTCCGACGCCGGTGCGGCAGACCAACGCGGCGCTCGCCTGGCTGGTGCAGAACGCCACCGCCTTCGGGCTTGACCCTCAGCGGATCTTCCTCGCCGGGGATTCGGCCGGAGCCCAGATCGCCGCGCAGGCGGCGCTCGGCGTCGCCGAGCCCGGTTATGCCCGCAGCATCGGCATCACGCCCAGCCTGCCGCGCAACGCCTTGCGCGGGGTGGTGCTGTTCTGCGGCCCCTACGATCCGACGCGGATGGACTTCGACAGCCCCTACGGAGGGTTCATGCGAACCGTGATCTGGTCCTACCTCGGCACGCGCGATCCCGCCGATCCGCGCGTCGCGGACATGAGCCTGCTGCCGCATCTGACGAGCGCCTTCCCGCCAACGTTCATCTCGGTCGGCAACGCCGATCCGCTGGCGCCGCAGTCCTACGCGCTGGCCGAGGCGCTCGAGGCGAAGGGTGTCGAGGTCGACACCCTGTTCTTCCCGCCCGGACACGAGCCGCAGCTCGGCCACGAGTACCAGCTGCTGCTGTCGACCCGCGACGGGCGGCTGTCGTTCGAGCGCTTCGTCGCGTTCCTCGCCGCACATTCGGCGGCACCGGCGCCTGCCGAGGCAGACGCCGGCTGGCGGGCGGTCAGACGGTCGCCGGCGTGAGCGCTGCTTTCGACCGGCGCCGCGCCTGGCGGGCTCGCCACCAGATGATGATCCCGGTGACCGACAGCAGGGCCGGGATGATCCCGCCGACGAAGATCACCACCTGCCAGACGATCCCCATGTCGGTCCCGTCGTGCCAGCGGCGCATCTTGCGCGCGAGCGTCTCGGGCCGAGGCGGTTCGGGCGGCGAGGCGACGGCGCCCTCGTCGGCGACCTTGACTTCGACCGGCCGGTCGTCGCCGGCGAACTGGATCGTCCACTCGCCATCGCGCTCGTTGGGCCAGCCGATGCTGAGCAGTTCTGCCCCGGAGGCGTAAGGAGTCGCCGCAGCGAGGGCGGCATCGACCGGTGTCTGCGTCTCCACCAGCGGCTGCGCGGGCCCGCCGCGCCCGCCCCCGCCGGGACCACCGGGACCGCGCTGCGCCGTGGCGGCCGGCTCGAAGGCGCTGAACACGCGCGGGAAGCTGATCCATGCACCGGTGAACGAGAGCATCGCCAGCGGGACGAGGATCCAGAACCCGGTCGTGTAGTGGAGATTGGCGTTCGTGGTGTTGCGCCGTTTCCACTTGAGGCCCGACTTGAAGCCGCCGCTCAGCGGCCACCACAGCCACAGGCCGCTGATGCACGAGACCAGCATGAACACGCCGACCCAGCCGACGATCGGCCGGCCCCAGCCGCCGGGAATCATCATCGAACCGTGCAGCACGTGCAGCACGCGGACGAGGCCGGAGTTGGCCGAGGCCTGGTCGATCAGCGAGGCGTCCCGCGGGTCGAGCCAGTAGTTCGTGCGTTCAGGCCGAGGCCCTCGCGAGGGTTTCTGCGCGACGGCGACGACAGGTTTGCCCTCCTCGCTGAAGCGCAGCGTCGCAAGACGCTCGTCGGGCGCCAGCTGCGCGGCGGCCGCGGCAGCATAGGCGGACGGCGGCAGCGCGGCCTCGCCGAGCACCTGATGCCGCTGCGGCTCGACCTGGGCATCGAGCCAGTCGTGCCAGACCAGAGCCGAGCCGGTCAGGCTGATCGGGATGATCAGCACCGCGAGCAGCAGTCCGATCCACTTGTGAACCTGCAGCCAGAGCGCGCGGATCTGCTTCTTGGTCGTCTTGGCCACGGAGATCCCCTGTTCGAATGTTTCCCCGGCGACCTCTAACCGCAAATTTTCCCGTTGCAAGCTTGTTGCGAATGATTATCAGCCGCGCTGCAACTGAAAACGATTCGCAATAGGGAACGACATGAGCGACCGCCTATCCACCCGTCCCGGGATTCGCGCCTATCGTCGCACGGCTCTCGCCCTCGCGGGGTCGACGCTGATGATCGGCACCGGCGCGCTGGCCGAGGACGAGGCGGCCGCGCCCCCGGCAAACCAGGACTGGGAAGCGCTTGGAGATGCCGACGAGTCGATCGTCGTCACGGGCGAGCGCGAGCGCATCAACACGCTCAACAGCCGGCTCGGCGACGTGCGGGATGCGCCGCAGTCGATCAGCATCGTCTCGAAGGAGGTGATGGAACAGCAGGCGGTCTCGTCGTTGCGCGACGTGCTGCGCAACGTTTCGGGTATCTCGATGGCCGCCGGCGAAGGCGGCGGCGGCCCGGGCGGCGACAACCTGACGCTGCGCGGATTCGGCGCGCGCAACGACATCTTCGTCGACGGCATTCGCGACACCGCGAGCTACACCCGCGACACCTTCAACATCGAGCAGGTCGAGGTGGTGAAAGGCCCGGCCTCGGCGCAGACCGGCCGCGGCTCGACCGGCGGCTACATCAACATGTTCACCAAGCAGCCCGAGCTGATGACCGCGGTCTCGGCCACCGGCTCGCTGGGCCTGCCGCTCTACGGCCGCGCGACGGTCGACGTGAACGTCGGCGAGGACGACCTCGGGATCGGTGGCGGAACCGCGCTGAGGATCAACGCGCTGTACCACAACGCCGAGGCCCCGGGCCGCGACTTCGTCGAGAGCGAACGGATCGGGTTCGCCCCGTCGATCGCGACCGGGCTCGGCACCTCGACGCGCGCGATCCTCTCCTACTACTACCTGCGCCAGAACAACCAGCCGGACTACGGCATCCCGTTCGTCCCGGCCACCAACACCGCGCTACCCGAGTACGCCGACCAGCCGGCGCCGGTCGATTTCGACAACTATTACGGGCTGACGCAGCGCGACTACGAGAAGACCCGCACCCACCTCGTGACGTTCGCGGTCGAGCACGACGTCACCGATACCGTGCGCATCGCCAACGCGACGCGCTACAGCTACGCGGTCCGGGACTCGATCTACTCGGCGCCGCGCTTCGCCGGCACCGACACCACGCTGATCAACCCCCAGACCCAGTCGCGCGACACGGTAGATGACGGGTGGTTCAACCAGACCAACCTCTACGCCGAATTCGCCACCGGCGCGCTGCGGCACGACCTGATCGCCGGCTTCGAGATCGCCCGCGAGGACAGCCGCAACCAGCTGCGCACGGTGACCCCCGGCACGCCGACCGACCTGTTCGATCCCGATCCCGAGAGGCCCTGGACCGGAACGATCGTCGACACGCCCGACGGCCTCGTCACAGCCGAGGCCGACACGCTCGCCGCCTACCTGTTCGACACGATCCACTTCACCGATTCGCTGCTGTTCACCGGCGGCCTGCGCTGGGAACGGTACGAGGCCCTGTTCGACCCGGCGGGGCCGACCGGCCCGTTCGAGCGTGTGGACAAGCACGTGACCTGGCGCGCCGGGCTGACCTGGAAGCCGGTCGAAAGGCTGAGCCTCTACGTCGGCGCCGGCACCTCGGTGAACCCGTCGATCGAAAATCTGACGCAGACCAACGTCTCGGAAGCGCTGGCCGCGCTCGATCCGGAGAAGAGCCGGACCTACGAGATCGGCGCCAAGTGGGAAGGCTTCGGTGGCCGCCTGCTGCTCAACGCCGCGGTGTTCCGCACCGACAAGGTCAACGCACGCACCGATGGCCTGCCCGGCGAGCCGGAGATCGTGCTCGCCGGCAAGCAGCGGGTCGACGGGTTCGAGATCGGCGCGACCGGCAAGCTGACCGAGAACTGGTCGATCATCGCCAGCTACAGCTACCTCGATACCGAGATCCGTGAGTCCAACGATCCGCTCGAAGTGGGCAACCACCTGCGCAACGTGCCCGATCACAGCGGCAGCCTGTGGTCGGTCTACGAGCTGCCCGGCGGGTTCGAGATCGGCGGCGGCGTCCGCTATGTCGGCGAGCGTTTCACCAATGAGACCAACGCCCGGCGGATCGAGCCCTACTGGGTGGCCGACGCCACGATCGCCTACGAGTTCATGTCGGGCACGACGCTCAGGCTCAACGTCTACAACCTGTTCGACGAGCGCTACATCGACCAGGTCGGCGGCGGGCACTTCGTGCCCGGCCCCGGGCGCAGCGCGGTGGCCACCGTGGCGTTCAGGCTCTAAGCCTTCCGCGCCATGCTGCTCGCGATTCCCTCGCTGCTGACCGCCGACCAGGTCGCCGAGGTCCGGCGCCTGATCGACGGCGGGCGCTGGATCGACGGCAAGGTCACCGCCGGGGTCCAGTCGGGACTCGCCAAGCACAACCTGCAGCTCGCCGCCGATTGCGAGCGCGGGCAGCAGGCGCGCGAGATCATCACATCGGCGCTGTCCGCGAACGGCCTGTTCATGTCGGCTGCGCTGCCCAAGGCGATCGTGCCGCCGCTGTTCAACCGCTACGATGCCAGCGAGAAGCACTCCTTCGGCAACCACGTCGACAACGCGATCCGCTTCATCGGCGGCGGTGCCAGCGTGCGCACCGACCTGTCGATCACCGTGTTCCTGTCGGATCCGGCCGACTACGACGGCGGCGAGCTGGTGATCGACGACAGCTACGGCGCGCATGAGGTCAAGCTGCCCGCCGGTGACGCGATCCTCTACCCGAGCACCTCGCTGCACCGGGTCGAACCGGTCACCCGCGGCAGCCGGGTGGCCTCGTTCTTCTGGATCGAATCGCGCGTGCGCGACGACGGCGAGCGATCGATCCTCCTCGACATGGACGCCGCGATCCGCAGCCTCGCCCAGTCGCTCGGCGACGAGCGCGCCGAAGTGGTCGCGCTGACCGGCTGCTACCACAACCTGCTGAGGCGCTGGGCGAGCGGCAGCTGACGCCGGGACCATTGCAGCCTGCGCCGATCCCTTATAAGGGCCGCGACCAGTGCCGCAGTAGCTCAGTTGGTAGAGCACGACATTCGTAATGTTGGGGTCGGGGGTTCGAGTCCCTTCTGCGGCACCATT
>CALCBC010000010.1 GCA_937898525.1 uncultured Sphingomonadales bacterium | reverse complement strand
GCCGAGCAGCAAGCCGGCCGGGCCGGCGCCGACGATGCAGACCTGCGTGTTCATGTATCGCCCTCAGGATCCCCGTGCTGCACCCCGCAACTAGCGTCCAACAGCCCAGTAGCGGAAGCCGTGCCGCTCGATCTCGCTGCGATCATAGAGATTGCGCAGGTCGATCAGCACGCTGTCGCGCAGCAGGCTCCGGGCGCGCTCGAAATCAAGTGCACGGAACGCGTCCCATTCGGTGACTATCACCGCTGCGTCGGCGTCAGTCAGCGCCTCGTAGGGATCGTTGCAGTAGGTCACGTCGTCGAGCAGTTGTTTCGCCTGATCCATGCCCTCCGGATCGTAGGCGCGGACTTGCGCCCCGGCATCCTGCAACGCGCGGACGATGGCCAGCGCCGGCGAATCGCGCATGTCGTCAGTATTGGCCTTGAACGTGAGCCCGAGGAGCGCGACCGTCTTGCCGTGCCCGTCACCGCCAAGCGCGTGGACGACCTTGCGCCCCATCGCGCGCTTGCGGTTGTCGTTCGAGGTAACAACAGATTCGACGATGCGCAGCGGGGCTTCGAAATCCTGCCCGGTCTTGAGTAGCGCGAGCGTGTCCTTGGGAAAGCAGGACCCGCCGTAGCCCGGACCCGGCTGGAGAAACCGAGGCCCGATGCGCGAATCGAGCCCGATGCCGCGGGAGACGTCGAGCACGTCAGCGCCGACCTTCTCGCACAGGTCGGCGATTTCGTTGATGAAGCCGATCTTGGTCGCGAGGAACGCGTTCGCCGCGTACTTGGTCAGCTCGGCCGCGCGCCGCTTCATGACCAGGAACGGCGTCTCGGTGCCAAGCAGCGGGCGGTACACTTCCTGCAGCACGGCCCTGCCGCGCTCGTCCTCGACGCCGACGACCACGCGATCGGGATGCTTGAAGTCGTCGATCGCGGCGCCTTCGCGCAGGAACTCGGGGTTGGAGGCGATCGAAACCTCAAGATCCGGGCGAGCCGCACGGATGATCCGCTCGACCTCGTCGCCGGTCCCGACCGGCACCGTCGACTTGGTGACGACGACGGCGCCGGGCTTGAGATGCGCGGCCATTTCCTTCGCTGCGGCGTATACGTAGGACAGGTCGGCATGGCCGTCACCGCGGCGCGACGGTGTGCCAACGGCAATGAACACCGCGTCCGCCTCGGGCAGCGCTTCGGCCAGGTCGAGCGTGAAAGTCAGCCTGCCCGCGGCGACGTTGCGCGCTACCAGCTCGTCGAGACCCGGCTCGAAGATCGGGATACGGCCTTCACGGAGAGCCTCGACCTTGCTCTCATCCTTGTCGACGCAGCACACGTCGTGGCCGAAGTCGGAAAGACAGGCGCCAGAGACGAGACCCACATAGCCCGTCCCGATCATGACAATTCGCATTCGTACTCCTTGCTGCCCGATCACGACCGAGAACGACCAGCATACCGCTGGCGCTGGCCGCCCCTACCCGCGCCCGCGATAGGGCGCAACGCCCTGTTCGGGCAGCCACAATCCCTCGGGCGGCGTCCCGCTCTGCCAGAACACGTCGATCGGAATGCCCCCGCGCGGATACCAGTACCCACCGATGCGCAGCCAGCGCGGACGCATCTCGTCGACGAGGCGCTGGCCGATGCCGACGGTCACGTCCTCGTGGAAACCGCAGTGATTGCGGAACGAGGCGAGGAACAGCTTGAGACTCTTGGACTCGACGATCGCTTCGGCCGGCGCGTAGTCGATAACCAGGTGGGCAAAGTCGGGCTGACCGGTGACCGGGCACAGCGAGGTGAACTCGGGCGCGGCGAAACGAACCAGGTAGAGCGTGCCCGGCCGCGGGTTGGGTACGTAGTCGAGTTCCGCCTCCTCGGGCGAGGCGGGCAGCGCGCTCTGGCGGCCGAGGTGTCGCGGGGCGGGAATGTCGCTCATCGGCAACGGCTCTTGCCGCGACGGCGCGCCCGGCACAAGATGGCGCAGCCGGTAGCAAAGGTTAACCGGCTATTCAGCGCGCCTTGCCGAGGCGGCCGGAACGACGATGTCCTGGACCAGACTTGCCCTGCCCATGGCCCTGCTGGCGAGCGCCCCGGCAGCCGGTCAGGTGAGCGACTTCCGCCTGCCGGCCGACGAGCCGACCCCGCCGCCTGACGTTCAAGGGCCCGTCGCGCCCGACGTTCCTGCTTCCCGGCGGCTCGGAACGACACCGACCCCCACGCCGAGCCCCCGGACGACACCCGCACCGTCGCCGACCGCGGAAGCTCCGGTCGAGGTGCCCGAAGGGTTGCAGCCCGCCCCTGCAGCCGGCCCGGCGCGGAGCCGTGCGTCCGACCCTTCGGCGACTTCCGCCCCCGCGTCTTCCGCCGCCACGCCGCTTTTGGAAGCATTGGAAGACGGACCCGCTCCGGAAGGCCCGGCCGCGCCGCTGGCGACGCCCGAGCCGCCTCCGACGCTCGCTACCGAGGTCGAACGTCGCGACGCTTCGCAGGACACGGGGCCGGACTGGTGGCTCGTAGGGGTTACCGCAGCGGGCCTGCTTGTGGCGTTAGGCCTGATCGCCTGGCAATTGCGGCGTCGTGCCCGGCCCGGCCGCCGCGAGGCTCCGGCGAGGGTCGAGCGGCCGCGGGTTTCGCCGGAGACGCCGAGGCCCCTGCCGCAGCCCACCCTCGGCGTTGGACCGCTGCACGTCTCACTCGAGCCGCTGCGCCTGAGCCTGACGCTGCTCAACGCCACGCTTGCCTACAGGCTCGAGGTCGCCAACCGCGGGCCGACGGCCGTGACCGGGCTCAGGATCGCCGCCGACATGATTTCCGCGCACGCCTCGCTGAGCCGTGAAGAGCAACTCTCGGGCCCTCGCCCCGACCCGTCGACCGTGCAGCGCATCGAGCGGCTCGAGCCCGGCGAAAGCCGGGTCATTGCCGGCGAATTCCGCCTGCCGCTGGTGCAGGTCCTGCCGATCCGGCAGGGGAACGCGGCGTTGCTGCTGCCGCTCGCGCGGTTCCGCGTCGAAGGCGACGGCGCGGAACCGGTGGTTCGGACTTACGTCGTCGGGCAGCCCGGGCAGGGGAGCGGGCTGCAACCCTTCCGGCTCGATCTCGGCCCGCGCATCTACCCCCAGCTCGCGCAACGCGCATTTGCCTGACCGCCTCGAGCCAGACCCCGGTTTACCGCGACGCCGTCACCCGCTACCTCCGCGTTCATGGACGACCTCGTTTCCACCGCCTGGCTCGCCGACCGGCTCGGTGAGCCGGGGCTGGTGGTCGTCGACGCTTCCGCCCACCTGCCGGACGCTGGCCGCGACGCGCGCGCCGAGTTCGAAGCCGCTCACATTCCCGGGGCGCGCTTTCTCGATCTCGACACGCTGAAGGACTTCGGCAGCCCGGTGCCGGCCGCCCTGCCCACCGCCGAACAGTTCGCGGCACGCATGGCCGAGATCGGCGTCAATGACGGCGACCAGGTGGTGATCTACGATGACAGCGGGGTGAAGACCTCTGCGCGCGCGTGGTTCATCTTTCGCATGCATGGGATGGAGCAGGTCGCGATCCTCGACGGCGGGCTCGGCAAATGGCGCACCGAAGGCCGCCCGCTCGAGGCAGGACCCGCGTCCGCCCCGCCCGGATCGGTCCATCCGCGGCGCGGCCCCGGCGCAGTGCGCACCAAGGACGAGATCCTCGCGAACATCGCGCGCGATGCCGAACAGGTGGTCGACGCGCGCGGCGCCGGGCGCTTCACCGGCGCCGAACCGGAGATCCGCCCGGGCATGCCGAGCGGGCACATTCCGGGATCGCGCAACCTCCCCTTTGGGCGGATGCTCAAGCCCGACGGCACCTTCCGCGACGAGGCGGGCTTGCGCGCAGCATTCGCCGAGGCCGGCATCGACCTCGCCAGGCCGGTCGTGACGACTTGCGGCAGCGGGGTCACCGCGGCAGTGCTGCTGTTCGCGATGCACCTGCTCGGCAAGGATGACGTCGCGCTCTACGACGGCAGCTGGAGCGAATGGGGCGCCGACCCCGACACGCCCAAGGCCACGGGTCCGGCAGATTGAGCAAGCGTCGCAAGCCACTCGCGCCCGCGACCCGGCTGGTTGAAGCCGGGCGACGCAAGGAATGGACCGGCGCGGTCGTCAATCCGCCGGTCTGGCGCGGCAGCACGCACCTCTACGCCGACAGCGCCGACCTCGCCCGCGGGCGGCCGAACGAAGACGGACATTTCTATTACGGCCGTCGCGGCTCGCCCACGCAATGGGCGCTGGCCGAGGCGCTGACCGAGCTCGAGCCGGGCGCTGCCGGCACGGTGCTCTATCCGAGCGGCGTCGCGGCGATCGCCGGCGCGCTGCTGGCGGTCCTCGAAGGCGGCGACACCCTGCTGGTGACCGACAACGCCTACGAGCCGAGCCGGGTCATGGCCCGCACCCTGCTCGCGCCGCTGGGGATCACGACCCGGTTCTTCGACCCGCTCGACGTGGAGGGCTTTGCCGGGCAGTTCGACGCGACCACCAAGGCGGTGCTGTTCGAAAGCCCGGGCAGCCTGACAATGGAAGTCTGCGACATCCCCGCGCTTACGGCAATCGCGCGCGACAAGGGCGCGGTCAGCCTGATCGACAACACCTGGGCGAGCCCGCTCGGCTTCCCGGCGCTCGAGCGCGGCTGCGACGTGTCGATCATGTCGCTGACCAAGCACGTCGGCGGTCATTCGGACGTGATGATGGGATCGGCCACCGCAACCGGCGACCTCTACGCGAAGCTGAGGACCCGCGCGCAGTCGCTCGGGCAGGTCGTCTCGCCGGACGACGCTGCGCTCGTGCTGCGCGGCCTCAGGACGATGGGCGTCAGGCTGGAGCGCGAGACCGCCAGCGCGCTCACGATCGCCGAGTGGCTGCGCGGGCGCCCCGAAGTGGCGCACGTGCTCTGCCCGATGCTCGAAGGCGCGCCCGGACACGACCTGTGGCGTCGCGACTTTGCCGGCGGCTGTGGTCTGTTCAGCTTCATCCTCAAGGGGGGCACGCCCGCGGACCGGGCGCGGTTCATCGACGCGCTCGAGCTGTTCGGCATCGGCTACTCGTGGGGCGGTTACGAAAGCCTGGTGATCCCCTTCGATGCCGGACGAGTGCGCTCCGCCACCGCCTGGCCGCCGGCGGACTGGAATCCACAGAACAAGCTCGGGGTTCGCCTGTCGATCGGCCTCGAGGACCCGGAGGACCTGATGCGAGACCTCGAGCGCGGCTTTGCCGCGCTGGCGCAGGCGTGACCACCGCCATCAATCGCGTCCTGCCCCCGCCCGCCGCGACCCCGGCGGCAACTGCTCCCGCCACACCCCACGAGGCCGGCGGCGCGGATGCGCTGCGGGACGCGGTGACCCAGCAGAGCGACGCGGTCGGCCAGTTCGTCGCCTGGCTCGACGCGTTCGGCTTCACGCTCGGCTCAACGCGCATTTCCGCGTGGAGCGTGCTCGTCGTGCTGGTGGTGTTGGTCGGGCTGTTCCTGTTCGCCCGCATCGGCAGCAAGATCGCCCACCGCCTGTTCAAGCGCTTCACAGCGCTCGACGCCGGCGCGCGGGTGCTTGGCGAGAAGCTGCTGTCGATTGCCATCTGGACCTTCGCGATCCTCGTCGGGATCGACATTCTCGGGATCGACCTGACCGCGCTTGCGGTGTTTTCGGGGGCCTTCGGCCTCGCTGTCGGCTTCGGCCTGCAGAAGACCTTCGGCAACCTGCTTGCCGGGATCATCCTGCTGATGGACCGCTCCATCAAGCCGGGCGACGTGATCGCGATCAACGACGGGGTCACCAGCACGGTCGGCCAGGTCAAGAAAATCGGCCTTCGCGCAGTCTCCGTCACCACGCGCGACAAGAAGGAGTACCTGATACCGAACGAGAACCTGATGATAAACCAGGTCGAGAACTGGTCGTACAGCTCACGCGAGGTGCGCATCAAGGTTCCGGTCAGGATCGCCTACGGCAGCGACGTCGAGGTCGTCGAGCGGCTCATGCTCGAAGCGGCCAAGCAGACCCGCCGGGTGCTCTCCGCACCGGCGCCGACGGCGTGGCTCCACGGGTTCGGCCAGGACGCGATCGATTTCGAGGCACAGCTGTGGATCAGCGACCCCGAGGAAGGCATCGGCAACGTGCGCTCGGACTACCTCAAGACGCTCTGGCGCCTGTTCCGCGACAATGACGTGCAGGTGCCGTTCCCGCAGCGCGACCTCAACCTGCGCGAGACTGCGGCGCTACGCGAACTCATAGCGGCCATCGGCGACCGCAGCTACGCCGGGAAGCAGGAAAACTAGGCTTCCCGCCGCCCGGCGCACGCCTTATCGCGCCGTCAGGCAGCCACCATTCGCATGGAGCGCCTCCATCCGTTCAGGGGTTCGCGGAGGTTCCATGAGGTGGTTGGCTCTTGCCGCGCTGGCGGCATGTCCCTCGGCGGCGCTGGCGGAAACGCCGAGCCTGCAGTCCGCGATCGGCGACCCCGACGACTTCACGCTCTCGGGCAGCGTGCGGGTGCGCTACGAGACGCTCGACGGCCAGCCGCGAGCGGCTCTGCGCGAGGACGACGAGCAGCTCGCGATGCGCACGACGCTGTTCGCCGAATACGATTCCGGCGTCATCCACGCGGGCGCCGAACTCTACGACAGCCGCGCCTGGCTCGACCGCCCGGGCAGCGCGATCGGCCCAAACGAGGTCAACACCTTCGAGCTGGTCCAGGCCTACCTCGCCGCAGACATCGAGGGCGCCTTCGGCGAAGGCAGCGAGTTCGGCCTGCAGGTCGGCCGGTTCACGCTCAACCTCGGCTCGCGCCGGCTGGTCGCGGCCGACGACTACCGCAACACGACCAACGGTTACACCGGTCTGCGCGCCGACCTTGCGACGCGCGGCGGCATCACGGCGACGGCAATCTACGTGCTGCCGCAGGTACGGCTGCCCGACGACCTGCCCTCGGTGCTCGACTTCGATACTCGCTGGGACCGTGAGAGCTTCGACCTGCAGTTGTGGGGCGGGATCGTCGCGCGGTCCGACACGATCGCGGGAGCGGCCGTCGAGGTTGGCTACTTCGGCCTGCTCGAACGCGACTGGGAGGATCACCCGACCCGCAACCGCGACCTCGACAACTTCAGCGTCCGCCTGATTCGCGATCCGAAGCCGGGGAGGTTCGATTTCGAGGTCGAAGGCATTTACCAGACCGGCAAGGTTCGCACGGGCACCGCCCCCGACGCGGATTCGCAGGGGGTCAGCGCGTGGTTCGTCCATGCCGACGTCGGGTATACGCTGGCGCGCCCGGCGAAACTGCGGCTCTCGCTTGAATACGACCGTGCGAGCGGCGATGCACCCGGCGGCAAGTACGGCCGATTCGACACCCTGTTCGGCATGCGCCGCGGCGACCTTGGCCCGGCCGGCATCTACAATGCGATCGGGCGGGGCAACATCGAGGCTCTCGGCCTGCGCGCCGAAGTGGCGCCGAGCTCGCGCTGGGACGCCTTCGTTGCCTGGCGGGCGATGTGGCTCGCCGAGGCGACCGACAGCTTTTCCACCACCGGCGTGCACGATCCCAATGGCGCGTCGGGCCGTTTCGCCGGCCACCAGGTCGATGCCCGCGCGCGGTACTGGCTGGTGCCCGGGCTGCTGCGCGCCGAGATCAACGCGGTGCTGCTCGCCAAGGGGCGTTTCCTGAAGACGGCACCGAACGCGCCGGACCCCGCCGACACGCGCTATCTGGCGACGGCGCTCACGGTCACCTTCTGACGGTTTCGGCGCGATAAAGCTGGCCTAGCGCCCGTCCAATGCATTCTCGCTGGCGAGGGCGGGGCCTTCTCGCCATGTGCGGCGCCATGGCCAAAGTGGGCACAGTCTACCTCGTCGGAGCGGGCCCGGGCGATCCGGACCTGCTGACGCTGCGCGCGGCGCGTCTGCTCGGCGAAGCGGAGCTGGTCGTGCACGACGGGCTGGTCGATCCGGCGGTGCTCGCGCTCGTGCGTCCCGAAGCCGAGCTGGTCTCGGTCGCCAAGAGCCGCGCGCGGCACACGCTTCCGCAGTCCGAGATCAACGCATTGCTCGTGCGCGAGGCGCGCGCTGGCCGCGACGTCGTGCGGCTGAAGGGCGGCGATCCGTTGGTGTTCGGGCGCGGCGGCGAGGAGGCCGAGGCGTGCCGCGCGGCGGGCGTGCCGGTCGAGATCGTGCCCGGGGTGACCTCCGCTCTCGGAGCCGCCGCGGCGGCGCAGATCCCGCTGACGCACCGTGACGCCGCGAGCATAGTCAGCTTCGTCGCCGGGCAGTGCAAGGGCCTCACCGAACAGGACTGGGCCGGCCTCGCCGGCAAGGGGCGCACGCTGGTGATCTACATGGGCGTAAAGACCGCCCCGCAGATCGCCGAGAAGCTGATGGCCGACGGGCTGGCGCCCGACGTTCCGGTGGCGGTGGTCGAGAACGCCGCTCGCGTGAACATGCGCGTGCTGCGCGGCCCGCTTGCGGCGCTGCCCGATCTCGTCGAGCGCGAAGGGGTCAGGAGCCCCGCGCTCATCATCATCGGCGAAGTCACCGCGCGCACCGACGCGGCGCTCGCCCAGTTCGCGCTGGAGGCGCAGGCATGAGGATTTTGACCGGCAACGATCTCAAGAACGGCCGGGTCGTGTGGTGGGACGGCCAGGGCTGGTCGATCCATGTCGAGGACGCGGTCGATGTCGGCGACCAGGCCGACGCGATCCTCGCGCGCGAGGATGCCGCCTGCCGGGTCAACGGCGGCTACGCGATCGATGCCGAGCCCGATCCCTCGGGCCGCGGCGTGCGCCCGGCGCATATCAAGGACCGTATCCGCGCCTACGGTCCGACCGTGCGCCCGGACCTGACTCTCAAGCCCGCCGATCCCAACGCCGGCACCTGGGTGATCTGATGTACAAGTACGACCAATACGACCACGCGATGGTCCGGGCCCGTGTCGAAGACTTCCGCGACCAGACGCGGCGCCGCATCGAGGGCAAGCTGACCGACGACCAGTTCAAGCCGCTCCGGCTCAAGAACGGGCTCTACCTGCAGCTGCACGCCTACATGCTGCGCGTCGCGATCCCCTACGGGACGCTCAACTCGACGCAGATGCGCAAGCTCGCGCACATCGCGCGCAAGTACGATCGCGGCTACGGGCATTTCACCACCCGGCAGAACATCCAGTACCACTGGATCAAGCTCGAAGAAGCGCCCGACATCCTCGCCGAGCTGGCCGAAGTCGAGATGCACGCGATCCAGACCAGCGGGGAGTCGATCCGCAACATCTCGGCCGACCAGTATGCCGGTGCCGCGCACGACGAGATCATGGACCCCCGCCCGTGGGCGGAGATGATCCGGCAGATGACCACGTTCATGCCGGAATTCAGCTACCTGCCGCGCAAGTTCAAGATCGCCGTGATCGCCAGCCCGGCCGACCGCGCCGCGCTGCGCTGGCACGACTTCGCGATCCGCATCGTCAGGAACGAGGCCGGCGAGATCGGTTTCGAATGCTACGCCGGCGGTGGCATGGGCCGCACGCCGTTCATCGCCTACAAGATCCGCGACTTCCTGCCGACCGGGCAGATTCTCTCTTATCTGCAGGCGGTCCTGCGCGTGTGGAACCGCCACGCGCGGCGCGACAACATCCACAAGCAGCGGATGAAGATCCTCGTCCACGAGCTTGGCGAGGACGAGTTCCGCCGCCAGGTCGAGGAGGAGTTCCAGCACTTCCTCACTCTTGGACAGGACTTCCCGCAGGCCGAGTACGA
The DNA here is from genome assembly GCA_937898525.1 of uncultured Sphingomonadales bacterium. Classification (GTDB taxonomy): domain Bacteria; phylum Pseudomonadota; class Alphaproteobacteria; order Sphingomonadales; family Sphingomonadaceae; genus Croceibacterium_A. The sequence continues at coordinate 99,250 of CALCBC010000010.1, read as the reverse complement.
CCGCATTGCGGCCTACTTCGCGCCGCCGCCGTTCGAGACCGGCCTCCCCGAGGAGATCGACCGCTCGGATCCCGACTTCGCGCTTTGGGTCGACCGCCAGGTCGCCCGCCACAAGGCGCCGGGCTACGCGATCGTCAACATCAGCCTCAAGCCGACAGGGCAAATCCCGGGCGACATCAGCGCCGAGCAGATGGAGCTCGTGGCCGACCTCGCCGAGCGTTACTCGTTCGACGAGCTGCGAGTAACGCACGCGCAGAATCTCGTGCTGCCGCACGTCCGCAAGCAGGATCTCTACGCGGTGTGGACCGCGCTCAACGAGGCCGGTCTCGGCGAAGCCAACCTCGACCTCGTCACCGACATCATCGCCTGTCCGGGGCTCGATTACTGCAGCCTCGCCAACGCCCGCTCGATCCCGATCGCGCAGGAGCTGTCACGCCGCTTCGCCGACAAGGACCGGCAGGCCGATATCGGCGAGCTCAAGCTCAAGATTTCGGGCTGCATCAACGCCTGCGGCCACCACCATGCGGGCAACATCGGCATCCTCGGCGTCGACCGTAAGGGCAAGGAGAACTACCAGCTGCTGCTCGGCGGTTCGGGCGACGAGAACACGACGCAGGCCAAGATCACCGGCCCCGGTTTCGACGAGGAAGGGATTGTCGATGCTGTCGAACGCGCGATCGAGCGCTACCGGGAGATCCGCGAGCCCGGCGAACGGTTCATCGACACCTACCGCCGCGTCGGCATGGAAGCGTTCAAGGAGGCGATCTATGGCTGAAGTCCTCCGTTTCCGCGACGACGCCGTGCCCGACGAGCCGGCGGTCAGCCTCGATGCGTTCCTCGACCAGACGAACGCGGCCTCGGTGCGGATCGAGGCCGGCGATGACGTGCGCCGGCTCGCCCCGGTGCTCGACCGCGTGCGGCTGGTCGAGATCGACTTTCCCCGGTTCCGCGACGGCCGCGGTTTCTCCTCGGCGCGGATCCTGCGGGAGATGGGCTACACCGGCGAGATCAAGGCGACCGGCGACGTACTGGTCGATCTCGTCTGGTTCATGCGCCGCTGCGGCTTCGACAGCTTCGCGCCGAACGTCCCGTTCAACGACGAGGACGTGCAGGCGGCCCTAACGCGTTACCCCTATGTGTACCAGGACGCCGCCGACGGGGCGGTGCCCATCTGGCGCCTGCGCCACCCGGAACTTCAGAATGGCTAGTCGAGCGGTAGACATCATCGATACGGGACCGAGCTTCACTCAGGCCGACGCCGACGCGCTCAATGCGCGCTATGCCGGCGTCGACACCGCGACGATGCTGCACGAGCTGTTCGCCGAGGGAACGCTCGGCCGCGTTGCCGTCGTCTCCTCGTTCGGCACCGAAAGCGCAGTGCTGCTGCACCTCGTGGCGCAGGCCGACCCCACGGTTCCGGTGATCTTCGTCGACACCCTGAAGATGTTCCCCGAAACGCTCGCCTATCGCGAGGAACTGACCGCGCGCCTCGGGCTGACCAACTCGTCGGTCGTCCAGCCTGATCCGGCCGTGCTGGCCGCGAAGGACGAGAACGGCCTGCGCTGGTCATGGGACCCCGATGGCTGCTGCGAGATTCGCAAGGTGGAGCCGCTCAAGCGGGCCAAGCAGGGCCTCGACGCGTGGATCAGCGGCCGCAAGGCGTTCCAGTCGGTCACGCGGCAGAACCTGCCGCGGTTCGAGATCGAGGAGGGCCGGCTCAAGGTCAACCCGCTCGGCGACTGGACCAAGGCCGACCTCGAAGCCTACTTCGCCGAGCACGACTTGCCGCGCCATCCGCTCGAGGCGCAGGGCTACCTTTCGGTCGGTTGCCAGCCGTGCACGAGCACCGTCGCCCCCGGCGAGGATCCGCGCGCCGGCCGCTGGCGCGGATGGGACAAGACCGAGTGCGGCATCCACTCGCCCAACAACCCGGCGAACGGGAAGGACGAGGGCGAGCTGCCTCCGGGGTACGAACCGGCGTTCTGACGCGCGGGGTCATGCTGGCGCTCCCCTTCCCTGACGCACTTCAAGAGCCGGGTACAGGGATGCGCCACAAGCGACGGTTGCTCTAGAGCCAGCCCTGCTCGCGATACCAGCGGGCGGTGGCGGCGAGCCCCGCTTCGGTCTCCACCTCCGGCCGCCACAGTTCGGCCGGTGGCGCCTTGTCCGGGCGGCTGACCCAGTCGGGATGAACCATGTAGCCGACTCGATCCGGCGTCAGCTTGGCGCGGGCGCCGCGCAGGCGGCAGTCCAACCAGGCCCCCGCCCGCATGATCCGCTCGGGCACCGCCGGCGCCCAGACCCTCCGTTCGACCGCCCGGCCGATCGCCGCGGCGAGCTCGCGATGGCTCCACCCCCCCGGCCGCCCGTCGTCGGGCTCGAACGTGCGCCGCAGCACGCCGGGCCAGGCCGGGACCAGCGTCAGCAACAGCCGGGCGAGGTCTTGGACATGCACGATCGAGGCGCGGCCCGCGGGGGGCATCGGCACTATCCCCCAGCGCGCCGCACGGAACATCTCGAGAATTTCCCTGTCGCGCGGCCCGTAGATCGCCGGCGGGCGAACGATCGTCCAGGCGAGGCCGCTGGCCTCGACGACCTTCTCCGCTTGGTGCTTGGACTCGCCGTATTTCGACAGCGAGGGCTCGCGCGCGGCGAGCGACGAGACGAACACGAACCGCGTGACCCCGGCCTGCGCTGCCGACTCCGCCAGGGCCTCGGTGCCGGCGACATTGCCGAGGTGGAAGCCCATCGGGTCGGGCGTGTTGATCACGCCGGCGATGTGCAGGACCGCCTCGGCCCCCGCGACCAGCTCGGCCAGCGCGCCGCGGTCGGCGAGGTCGCCGCGGACCCACTCGACACCGTCGCACGGCGCCTGTTCGCGCCGGGCCAGCGCCCGCAGCGGCACTCCCCGACGGCATGCCTCGTCGATCACCGCCTGCCCGACGAAGCCGGTGCCGCCGGTGAGCGCAATCGTCACAGCAGGACCAATTGGTCGCGGTGAATCACCGCCGAGCGCGGGGCGTAGCCGAGCAGCGCCTGATGCTCGTCGCTGCGCCGCCCCTTGATCAGCTCGACTTCCGCCGCGCCGTACTCGGAGAGCCCCTGCGCGACGGGCTGGCCCTGCGGGTCGCGCACGAACACCGGATCGCCGCGGGCGAAGTCGCCCTCGACCGCGATCACGCCGCTCGCCAGCAGGCTATTGCCCTTTGCGAGCGCGCGCGCGCAACCGGCATCGACCGTCAGCGCGCCCTTCATTCGCAGCCGCCCCCCGAGCCAGGCCTTGCGCGCCCTGTCGCGGCGCGTCGGCAGGAACAACGTGCCGACGTCGCCGCCGAGAGCGCGCGCGAGCGGCGCGGAATGCGTGCCGTTGACGATCGCCAGCGCGATCCCGGCGCGGGTGGCGATTTCCGCCGCCTGCAGCTTGGAGGTCATCCCGCCCGATCCGAGGCCCGAGCCCGAATTGCCGCTGGCCATCGCGTGGACTTCTGCCGTCACGCCCTCGACCCGCGGGAGCAGCCGTGCGCCCTCGAGACGCGGATCGCGGTCGTAGAGCCCGTCGACGTCGGACAGCAGCACGACCGCGTCGGCCTGCGCCGCCTGCGCCACGCGCGCGGCCAGCCGGTCGTTGTCGCCGAAACGGATCTCCGCGGTGGCGACTGAATCGTTCTCGTTGATTACCGGCACCGCGCCGGTCTTGAGCAACCGCCCTATCGTCGCCGACGCGTTGAGGTAGCGGCGGCGATCCTCGAGGTCCTCCAGCGTCAGCAGCAGCTGCGCGGCGACGAGGCCGTGCCGCCCAAGCAGCTCGCTCCACAGACCGGCCAGAGCGATCTGGCCGACGGCGGCTGCCGCCTGCGCGTCGGCCAGCGAGCCGCGCCCGCCCTTCGCCAGCCCGAGCCGCGCGGCGCCGAGCGCGATCGCGCCCGAGCTGACCACGATTACCTGCTGCCCGCGCGCGTGCGCGTCGGCGATCTCCGCGACGAGCCCGGCGAGCCACTCGCGGTGCGGCTTGCCGTCACGCCCCATGAGCAGCGCCGAGCCAACCTTGAGAACCGCCCGGCGACAGGCGGCGGCATCGGCGAGGTCGGCAAGGCGGTCGATCGACATGGCGAGCGGGGTTAGCGGAGAGCGGTGTCCACCGCAAAGGCCGAGGCGCATCCTTCGACAGGCTCTGGATGCGATGTGGATTGGAAACTGCCAGAGCAGTCGTTGTTCAAGGCCAGCTCATCCTGAGCTTGTCGGAGGAACCCGAGCCTTGAAGGACGCTGCGCGACCTCGCCTCAATCCAGCGGCGACCAGTCGCCCCCTTCATCCTCTTCGGACACCCCGGGGTTCTCGGTCGCGGTCCGCACCGGCAGGTGCTCGAGCACGGCGTCGAGCAGCGCGTCGATCCCCGCGCCGGTAGCGCCCGAGATCGGGAATACGCGCCCGGCTCCTGCCGCCTTGAGCTCCTCGGAGAAGCCGGAAACGAGCTCGGCGTCGGCCAGGTCGATCTTGTTGAGCGCGATCAGCCGCGGCTTGTCGACGAGGCCCGCGCCGTAAGCTTCGAGCTCACGCTCGACCACCTGCATCGCCTCGGCCGGGTCGGGTCCGGAAATGTCGACCAGGTGGATCAGCACCCGGCAGCGCTCGATGTGGCCGAGGAAGCGGTCGCCGATCCCGGCCCCTTCCGCGGCGCCCTCGATCAGGCCGGGGATGTCCGCCAGCACGAACTCGCGGTCGCGGTGCCGCACGACGCCGAGCTTGGGCACGAGCGTCGTGAACGCATAATCGCCGACCTTGGCCGCGGCGTTCGAGACCTGGTTGATGAAGGTCGACTTGCCCGCGTTGGGCAGGCCGACGAGTCCGGCATCGGCAAGGAGTTTGAGCCTGAGCCAGACGCTCATCTCCTGCCCGGGCATTCCCGGCTGGTGCTGGCGCGGCGCGCGGTTGGTCGAAGTGGCATAGCTGGCGTTGCCGCGGCCGCCCATGCCGCCCTCGAGCAGCACAACGCGCTGGCCAACCTCGGTGAAGTCGGCGAGCACATGCTCGCGCTCCTCGTCGAGGATCTGCGTGCCGACCGGGACCTTGATCACGAGGTCCGGGGCGCTCGCGCCCGTGCGGTTCTTGCCCATGCCGTGGCCGCCGCGCTTGGCGCGGAAGTGCTGCGTGTAACGGAAGTCAATCAGCGTGTTGAGGCCGGCGACCGCCTCGAACACGATGTCCCCGCCCTTGCCGCCATTGCCCCCGTCGGGCCCGCCGAACTCGATGAACTTCTCGCGCCGGAAGCTGACCGCGCCGGGTCCGCCGGCGCCCGAGCGCAGATGGATCTTGGCCTGGTCGAGGAAGTGCATCGGCGCTGGTTATTCGCTTTTGGATCAAATGTCCTTCGACAAGCTCAGGACGAGCGGGGGCTTGGTCTGTGCCCCCGATTGCGCTCGGGCTGAGCTCGTCTGGGGTTCATGCTGAGCTTGTCGAGTATCAGGAAGACACTGGTGGAGCCGAGGGGGATCGAACCCCTGACCTCGTCATTGCGAACGACGCGCTCTCCCAGCTGAGCTACGGCCCCGTTCAGTGTCGTGCGCGGGCCTGTCCCGCGCGAGAGGGCGCTCCCCTAGCGAAAAGGTCGCGCGGTTGGAAGCGCTAAAATGCGCTTCCGCTCACGGGGTGCTGGGCGGCCCCTGTTCGCTGGGAACCGGCTGGACCACCGGGGTCGAGACCGTGGTCTCGGGCGCCGGAATCACCGGGATCCGGGCACCCGTCTCGGGGTCTACCACCTCCTCCACTGGCGCAGGCACGGAAGCGGTCAGGCTGGCCCCGACGCTCGGTGTGGCAAGCCCGTGTACCGCCACGTAACCGGGTTGCGAGGCGCCGTACATCGCGCCGTAGCGCGCATCCCATGCTGCGGCGTCCGCGAGATACTGCTCGTAGGCGCGGAAGAAGCGCTCGAACACCGCGTCGATGCGCGCGAGGCTCGACGCCGCGAACGGCATCGGGTCGTCGGGCGGCGCTGCGGCGTACTCATTGGCAATGCCGAGCATCACGTTGCAGAAGTCCGCCCGCGCAGGCGGCAGGGCGAAGTAGTTGTAGACCTGCGTCATGAACGCCTCGCGCGCACGCACCGCCTCGTTGCGCGAGCCATACTCGCGCCGGAACTGGGCATCGAGCGCGGTGTTCGTCTGCGTCAGCTTGCGCTGGTACTTGCGCAGGAAGGCTCCGTAGGTCTCGAGGATCGGCTGGTGCTCGGGATCGAGACAGTTGAGCGCCGCGACGTTCCAGCTCGAGCGGAAGTGCCAGAGGGTCTCGTTCTCGTCGAGGCCCTTGTTGATCGTCATCCGCTGGCCGTCGGGACCGATCGGCGGAATGTCCATCGTGTATGCCGCGCCGCCGGGAGGCAGCGGGCGGTACGGAATCGCCTCAACGGGGGGCGGCGGGGGCGGTGGCGGAGGCGGTGGCGGGGGAGGAGGAGGCGTCGCGCAGGCGGCCAGCAGTGCAGCTGCACCGGCGGCCACGGCCATGTTGCGAACCCACTCGAAACGGACCGGATACATGCAGTGTCGTCCCCTCTCCTCGGCGCGCCCGGAACTGTTGCGCTTTCCCACCTTGCGCGTGGATGAAGCGGCCGCTTCTAACCTGCGGCCCGAGCGAAGAAAATGCCCGGGGTGCAGTTGTGCACCCCGGGCAAGATGAAGTGAATCGCGAGAGCGATCGTTCGCGCCGATCACTCCCTCTGGCCAAGGAAGCTGAGCAGGAACTGGAACATGTTGATGAAGTCCAGGTACAGGCTCAGCGCACCGAGGATGACCGCCTTTCCGGCAAAGTCCGTCCCGCGAAGATAGAAGTACTGCTGCTTCAGGCGCTGCGTATCGTAGGCGGTGAGGCCGGCGAAGATCAGCACGCCGAGGAAGCTGACGGCCCAGAACAGGGCGCTCGACTGCAGCCAGATGTTGAGCAGGCTGGCGATGATCAGCCCGACCACGCCCATGATCAGGAAGCTGCCGAAGCCCGACAGGTCCTTCTTGGTGGTGTAACCGAACAGGCTCAGGCCGGCGAACGCACCCGCGGTGGCGAAGAACGTCGCCGCGATCGACCCGCCCGTGTAGACGAGGAAGACCGTCGACAGCGACAAGCCCATCAGCGTTGCGAAGCCCCAGAACAGCGCCTGGAGCGTGCCTGCCGAGAACCGGTTCGCGCCGAAGCTCATCGCGAACACGATGGCCAGCGGTGAAAGAATGATCAGCCAGGCGAGCGGGCCGCCGTTGACGAAGACCTGCGCGGCCATCGATTCCGCACCGCCGCGCGAGAACAGCAGCGCGACGATGCCCGTGAGCAGCACGCCGCTGGTCATGTAGTTGTAGATCGACAGCATGTGGCGGCGAAGCCCGGCGTCGAACACTTCCGTTCGACCGGTCCCCACCGCGCCCGCAGCCCCGAACGACGTGCCGAAGCCCGCCCGGGTATCCTGGGGATCGTTCCAATTCGCCATTACAAACTCCTCTTCCGGCGCCGAGCGACGACAAGCCGGTAACGGCAATATCGCCTCACAGTGTCCGGGTTTCAAGGAAAACCGGGCCCTTTGCCGCTAACCCTTGCCCCGGGCTTCGGCAGCCATTTCGGCGCTGCGATCGCGAGCCGCACGCAGCGTATCGGTCACCAGGCGAGCCAGCGCTTCATCCCGGTCGAGCGTGTCGAGCCCGGCCTGGGTGACGCCCCCGGGACTCGCCACGCGGCGGGCCAGTTCGCTCGGATCGTGCGGCGAGGCAGCGGCGAGCGCCGACGCGCCCTCGACCGTCGCCAGCGCGAGGCGTCGGGACTGCTCGACAGGCAGGCCGAGCGCCGTGGCCGCCTGCGACAGCGCGTCGATGAAGCGGTAGACGAACGCCGGACCCGAGCCGGCGAGCGCGGTCACGAGGTCGAATTGGTCCTCGGCGATCCACTCGGGCGTCCCCAGCGGTCCGAACAGGCCGAACGCCTCCTGCCGGCGCGCATCGTCGAGCCCGCACGACGCCAGCGCGATCGGCGACTTGCCCAAAGCGGCCGAAAGGTTCGGCATCGCCCGAACGATCCCCGCCGCCTCGGGGAAATGGCCGCGCAGCACCGAGAGCTCGACGCCCGCGAGGATCGACAGCAGCACGGTGCCCGGCCCGGCCAGTGGGGACACGCTCGGCGCCACGGTCGCGAGGAGCTGCGGCTTGATCCCGAGCAGGATCGCATCGAACGTCTCGTCTGCGGGGGCCGCCGAAAGGCTGCGGACGCCCAGAGGGAGCTCGCGCGGCGCGGGATCGACCACGGTGAAGCGCCCGGCATCGAGCCCTGCCGCGAGCCAGCCCTGCAGCATCGCGCCGGCCATGTTGCCGCAGCCGACGATCAGGATCTTCTCGAACATTCCGCCCCCTGCGGTCATCGCGCCACCTGCAGCACCGCCAGACGCCTGCTGCGCGCAGCCCGCGCCTTACGCCTCGCCGGCCGCATCGACCAGGGCCGCGTCGAGCGCATCGCGCGGCTTCTTGTCGCCCCACAGCACGAACTGGAACGCGGGGTAGAACCGGTCGCACTCGGCAACCGCGCTCTCTACCGCAAGCTGCGCCATCGGCAGGCCGAGCAGCCCGTCTTCGCCGAGCATCAGTCCGTGGCGGTAGAGCAGGACGCCGCCGTTCGACCAGATGTCGAAATGACCGAGCCAGAGCTGCTCGTTGACCAGCGCGAGCAGCTCGTAGGCCGCCTTGCGCTTGGATTCGGGGACGCGGATCTCCGGCAGGCAGAGCAGTTGCAGCACATGGTCCTCGCGCCGCCACACGCCGCGCACCTGGTAGGTCGCCCAGCTGCCCTGGATTTCGCCGCAGATCTCGTCCTCGTTGACGAACTCGCACGGCCAGCCGTGCGCCTCGAACAGCTGCGCCAGCATCTCGACCGGCGCGGCGTCTTCCGACTCCTCGATCCGCTCACCTCGTCCGATGCTCATCGTTCGATCTTTCCCCGCCCTTCGGTCGGCCTGCACATGCGACTGCGGCCATGTCATGGGCAATCCAGGTCCGTGACGCCATTGGGCAAAACTCGACAAGTCTGTTGGCAAGGTGTGCACAAGGTTAACCGCCAGGTCATCATTCGGCTACTCGAGCGGCCGCACTTCCTCGCCCTGCGCGCTGGTGAAGCGGAAGGAATCGACCTGCTTTTCCTTGAGCTTGGCGACGAACTCCTGCGCCTCGCGAGCGCTGGAGAAAGGCCCAGCGACGAGGCGATTGGTCTGTCCCCAGGCGGCCACGTGCGGCTTGTAGCGGTCGAGCAAGCCACCGGCGTTGCGCTTGATCCGGCGCCAGTCGAATTCCAGCGCCTTGACATCGCGGCCGGTGGCGACCTGCACCCATTGGCGGCTCGGATGCGCCGGAGGGGCCGGCGCCGGACGCGGCGGCGCCTCGCGGCGCGGCTGGATCTGGGTAATGTCGACCGCCCCGGCCGCCGGCCCGGCATCGGCGCGGGGCAGGCTGAAGTCCGCGAAAGCTTCCGCGAGACTCAGGTCGACCTCGGGTTGGGGTTCAGCGGGTATGGGCTGCAGGTTCGAGGCGGTCGGAACCGCCTGCGCGACTTCCGCGGTCATCGCGGCGACCACGACCGGAGCGGGCGCGACGGGCTCCCGCTGCGGCGGCTGCGGCGGCACGACGAGCGGCGGGTTTTCCTGGGCAACAGCGGCTGTCGGTACCTGCACCGGGACCGGCCGGCGACGAATGCTGCCGGTGGCAGGCCCGCGTTCCCCGAGGGGTTCCCCGGCGGGCACGAGGCGCGAATCCGCGCCACGCTGGGGCGCGGGCGCGGCAGACGGCGGCCCGGAATAGGCAGCGATGGCCGGATCGTCGCGGCCGATCTCGGCAGCGCGCGGGAACACCCCGAGGTTGGCCGCCGCGGCCTGCTGTGCGCGCGTGAGCCGCGGCATGTAGCGCAGGTAGGGCGCGATACGGCTCGAGATTCTCTCGGGCAGCATGGTCTCGGCGATCGCCACCGCCTCGTCGGTCTTGTCGAGCACCGCAAGCGCGAACGCGCGCGTGCGGTAAGCCGCGAGGTCGCGGCGCTGGAGCAGGGGCAGCAGCGTCGCTTCTGAGGCGCGCTGGTCTCCGGCGATCGCCTGGCTCAGGGCCAGCCGGCGGACGACCTCCGGGTCGGGCGCAACGGACAGCGATATCGCGTACTGCTCCTGGGCCTGCGCGTTGTCGCCGACGAGATCGAAGGCGAGACCGCGTTCCGCCGCGTGTATCCGCATCGGTTCCCCCGCGGCTTCCGCTTGAGCGAACAGGGCAAGCGCCTCGATCGGGCGGCCCTGGCGCGTCGCAACAGAGGCGAGCCCGGCCTTGACCGCTCCGTCGTCCGGCGAGATCGCGGCGGCGCGCGCAAAGAACCCAGCCGCCGCCTCGACATCGTCGAGACCGAGCGAGGCGTGACCCGCCTCGATCAGTGCCGAAACCGAGCGCGGATCCTGACCGAGCGCCCGCAAGGCCTCGCTGAGCCGCATGGCCGCAGGATCGGGCAGCGCCTGGACTACCGGCTGGGCATAGGCCTGGGCCTGCACGGAAGCGGGCACGGCGACCAGTGCCGCCGCGCCCAGCTGCACCAGAACGGCCACTCGCATCATGCCCGGGCCCGTATGGCGGCTCGCCTGAACCGCACGCTAATCGCCGAGCTACTGATTGTTCTGGCGGCCCAGGAAGCGGGGGATGCGCAACGAACCGCCACCGCCTTCTTCCTCGTCCTCGTCGTCGTCCTCGCTGGTTGCGCTGGCGCGCGACAGATTGGCCATTCGTTCGAACAGCGTGCTTCCGGCCGCCGCAACGGGTCGCGGAGCGGGCGCGGGAGGGGCGTCCGCGGCTTCCTCGCCTGCGGCCGCACTGCCGAGCATCCGCTTGCGGCGTCCGCCAAGCCCGGCCTGGAGCGGCTCGTCGGCCTCGGCGAGACGGCTCGCGTCGAGCAGCAGCTCGTCCTGTTCCATCGGTCGCGGCCCCGCTTCCGGCTGCGGCGCCTCGAGCGTCAGCTCGAACGCGTCATCCTCGGAAGGCTCTGGCTCTCCGAGCGCACCTCCCGCCGCGCCCTCGGCCGCTACGCTGGGGTCGCGCTCGATCTTCATCGAGCCGAGCGAGGCATAGCCCGCTTCGCTCTCGTCGCCGTAATGGCTGTCGTCAGCCGGGTCGGCGAGACCTTCTTCGTCGTACTCGCCTTCCTCGTCCTCGCCATAGGCCTCGGGTATCCTCGGCGCGCTATAGGCGTTCTCTTGCGCGTCGTAGGAGCTCTCCTCTTCATCCGCGAAGCGCGGCGGCTGGCCCGGCGCCGTTGCCACGGCGTCTCCGGCGAGCTCTTCCTCGGTCGGCAGCGGCAGCGCCGGCTTCTTGGGAGCGCGCACCGTGCCGAATCCGCCGAACTGGCTCGTGGCCGCCTGCGCCTGCTCGGCGCTCTGCTCGATCCCGGTGGCGACCACCGAGACGCGGATCTTGCCTTCGAGCTCCGGATTGAACGCCGAGCCCCAGATGATGTTGGCTTCGGGATCGACCAGCTCGCGAATGTGGTTGGCCGCTTCGTCGACCTCGAGCAGCTTCATGTCCTCGCCGCCGATGATCGAGATGATCACCCCCTTGGCGCCCTGCATCGACACGCCATCGAGCAGCGGATTGGCGATCGCGCGTTCGGCGGCCTCGAGCGCGCGGTTCGGGCCCTCGCCCTCGCCGGTGCCCATCATCGCCTTGCCCATCTCGCCCATGACCGAGCGGACGTCGGCGAAGTCGAGGTTGATCAGGCCCGGCATGACCATCAGGTCGGTGATCGAGCGCACGCCCTGCTGCAGCACCTCGTCGGCGAGCTGGAAGGCTTCCTTGAATGTCGTCTCGGCCTTGGCGACGAGGAACAGGTTCTGGTTCGGAATGACGATCAGCGTGTCGACGTTCTTCTGCAGTTCCTCGATGCCCGCCTCCGCCGCGCGCATGCGGCGGGTGCCCTCGAACAGGAACGGCTTGGTGACCACGCCGACGGTCAGGATGCCCTTGTTGCGCGCGACTTCGGCGATAACCGGCGCCGCGCCGGTGCCTGTGCCGCCGCCCATGCCGGCGGCGAGGAACACCATGTTGCAGCCCTCGAGCGCGCGCTCGATCTCCTCGACCGTTTCCTCGGCCGCGGCGCGACCGACCTCGGGCCGCGAGCCCGCGCCGAGCCCGCGGGTGATGTCCGGCCCCAGCTGAATCCGGTGCTCGGCGATCGAGTTGTTCAGCGCCTGCGCGTCGGTATTCGCGACGATGAAATCCACGCCCTCGATTTCCGCATGGATCATGTTGGCGACGGCGTTGCCCCCTGCTCCGCCGACACCGATGACCGCGATCCGCGGGCGCAGTTCCTCGACGGAAGGCGGTCCGATGTTGATGCTCATTCGATACTCTCCTCGGGGAGCGGTAGTGATCCCCGGTCAACTCGCTTGTGCCACAAAGCGAATCGCCGGTGCAAAAGGTAAATGGAGCTATCCACAGCACCGCACGGCTCAGAAATACTCCTTCATGGCCGTCCAGACTCGCAACATCAGGCGGATTCCGGCGGGGCGATGGACCTGCTGGTAGCGAGAGCCGATTGCGCGGATGTCGATCGGATCCTCGGCGGCATAGAGCACCAGCCCGGCCAGCGTGGCGAAGCCGGGCACGCCGTGAGCTTCGGGCAAGCCCTTGAGCGCCGGAGGGCGGCCGATCCTGACCGGCTTGCCGAGCGCGGCCTGGGCATAGTCGGCGAGACCGGCGAGTTCGGCCCCGCCCCCGGTGATCACGACTTGCCGACCCGCCCTGCCCGGCTGGCCGCCCGTATAGCCCTGAGCCTCGAGTGCGCGACCGACTTCGCTGATCAGCCGGTCGAGCTCACCGGTGATCACGCTGATCAGTTCGGCCCGCGGGATCCGGTTGCGGTCGTCGGCGCCGCGCGCCGGCGGTCCCGTGCGATCCTCGTCCGGGCCGAGCACCGGGATCATCTCGCGATGGTCGGCCGGGCTGGCGATCGCCGATCCATGGACGCACTTGAGCCGTTCTGCCTGGAACCGGCGGATGCCGAATGCGCTGGCGATCGCGTCGGTGATGTCGGCCGAGCCACGCGGAATCGCGGTCAGGCCCACCAGCATCCCCCCGACGTAGACCGAGACATTGGTCACCTGCGCGCCGAATTCCACCAGGGCCACGCCGAGATCGCGTTCTTCGGCGGTGAGGCAGGCGAGCCCGGTAGCCAGCGGCGAAGCCACTGCCGCCTCGACTTCGAGGTGCGCGTTCTGCACCGCCTCGGTCAGGTTGCGCATCGGCGCCCCGTCGGCGAGCATGACATGGATGTCGACCCCGAGCCGCTCGGCATGCAGCCCCTTGGGGTTCGCGACGCCAGCCGCACCGTCGAGGAAATAGCAGGCGGGCTGCGCGTGGAGCACCATCCTCCCGTCGGGCTCGAGCCCATCGCGGGCGGCCAGCAGCAGGTGCTCGATGTCCTCTTCCTCGATCCGCCGGCCGCCGATGTCGATCTCGACCGTGTCGATGCGGCTCGCAAGGCCGGCCCCCGAGCAGCCGATCCACACGCTCGAAACGCTGGTCCCGGCCAGCTTCTCGGCCCGTTCGATCGCATCGCGCACGGCGTAGGTCGCCGCGGCCATGTCCGTCACGTAGCCGCGGCGGATGCCCTGCGCCGCGCGGTGGCCGCTGCCGAGCACGATCATCTCGCCGCTCTCGGTCAGCCCGGCGATCATCGCCGAGACGCGGAACGAGCCGATGTTGACCGCGCCGATGACACGCGCGATCCGCGGGCCGCTGCGGGGCTGGCTGGCCATCAGCTTCCGCCCGCCTCGAGTGCCTGCTGTGCCCGGCCGGGCACGCGAATGTAGATTCGCGGGGCGTTGCGCATGTCGAACGCCGCCACCTTGCCGCCGAGAAGGCGGTAGAGCCCGTCGGCCCGCGCGAACTGCATCAGCGCGTTGGCCGACTTTTCCTTCCCCTGTGGAAGGGCGACCACCTGCCCGGTCCTGAAGGTCAGGTTCCAGCGCCGGTTGCCCACCCACTCGGCTTCGGCGACCTGCGGCCTCAGCGCGGGTGCCGCATCGAGCAGTTGCGACAGCTCCTCGACCCGGGCCTGCGCACCGGGACCGGAAATCAGCAGCATCTCGCGCGCCTCGGCCTCGGAAATCGGCTCCAGCTCGACGCCCGTCTCGTCGATGAGCACAAGGCGGTCGGCCTTACGCAGCGCCGCATGCGGCTCGCGCTCGACGATGTCGACGACGATCGTGTCGGGCAGCTGGCGCGAAACGCGCGCATCCTTGACCCAGGCCAGCTCCCTCAGGGAGTCACGCAGGGCGTGGACGTCGACCAGCGGCATGGCCTGATCGCGCTGGCCGAGGACGCGCTCGTAGACGCGCAGCTCGTTCATGCGCTCGACTCCGCGGACCTCGACTCGTTCGACCTGGTAGCCGGCGTCGGCAGCGGCGTAGGCAAATTGCCGTCCTGCCAGCTCGGTCAGCCCGGCCATGCTGGCAATCGTCCACACCCCGGCCGCCGCCGCGGCGAGGATCAGGACCAGAAACGTCTTCTGCAGCTGCTCTTCGGTGAACGGCAGCACGCGCATCAACGCGTCTATCAGCGAGTTGGTCTTCGCCTTGGCCTTGCGCACCTTGGTGCGATTGCCATGCGCGCGGACCTGGCGGCGCGCGGGGGTGGCATTGCGGCGAATCGTCTGCGCCATCAGCCGCTCCGCTCCAGCTTGCCGAAATGCGCGAGCGCGTCAGCGATGATGATTTCGACCAGCTCCGGATAGTCGATGCCGCAGTGCCTGGCCTGCTCGGGCACGAGGCTCAGCGGAGTCATGCCCGGTTGGGTATTGGTCTCCAGCAGGAACAACCCTTCCTCACCGCGCTCGTCGTCCCAGCGAAAGTCAGACCGGCTGGTGCCCCGGCAGCCGAGCAGCCGGTGCGCCCGCAGCGCATATTCGAGGCACAGCCTGGTGATCTCGTCGGGAATCTGCGCCGGACACACGTGCTCGGTCATCCCCTCGGTGTACTTGGCGTCGAAATCGTAGAACCCCGACTTCGGGACGAGTTCGGTGACCATCAGCGCGCGGTCGCCAAGGACTGCCGCTGTGAGCTCGCGCCCGCGGATGTAGGGTTCGGCGAGCAGTTGGTCGAACCGCTGCCACGGCCCTTCGGCGTCGCGACGGATCGGGTTGCCGTAATTGCTCTCGTCGGTGACGATCGCGACGCCGACCGAAGATCCCTCGTTGACCGGCTTGAGCACGTAGGGGCGCGCCAGCGGGTCACCCTCGTAAAGCTCCTCGCTGCGCACGATACGCCCGCCCGGCATCGGTACCCCGTGCGGTACGAGCGCATGCTTGGTCAGCTCCTTGTCGATCGCGATGACCGAGGTCTGCAGCCCCGAGTGCGTATAGGGCAGGCCCATCAGGTCCATCAGCCCCTGCACGGTGCCGTCCTCGCCGGGGACGCCGTGAAGCGCGTTGAAAACGACGTCGGGCCTCGCCTCGTGCAGCCGCATCGCGACCTCGCGGTCCATGTCGATCCGGGTGACCCGGTGCCCGCGCGATTCGAGCGCCTTGGCGACGCCCTCGCCGCTCATCAGCGAGACCGGGCGCTCGTTGGCCCAGCCGCCCATCAGGACGGCGACGTGCAGCTTCGGGAGAGCTACCATCGGCCGACCCTCTTGATTTCCCACTCGAGCGCCACGCCCTGACTCTCGGACACGCGGCGCCGCACTTCCTCGCCGAGCCCCTCGATGTCGGCGCTCGTCGCATGCCCCGTGTTTATCAGGAAGTTGGCGTGCTTTTCGCTGACCTGAGCTCCGCCCATCCTGAGCCCGCGGCAGCCCGCCGCGTCGACCAGCCGCCAGGCCTTGTCTCCCGGCGGGTTCTTGAACGTCGAGCCGCCGGTCCTCGAGCGCAGCGGCTGCGATTCCTCGCGCGCGGCGGCGATGCGGTCCATCTCGGCGCCGATCTCCTTCGGATCGCCCGGAACGCCCTTGAACCGCGCCGCGACGACGATCGCTCCCTCGGGCAGGTCGGAATGGCGGTAGCTGTAGTTGAGGTCCGCCGCGAGCAGGGTGATCAGGTTGCCGTCGGGCAGGACGACGTCGCAGTCGACGAGGATGTCGGCCACCTCGCGGCCGTAGGCGCCGCCGTTCATCCGCACGAACCCGCCGACCGTGCCCGGAATCCCGCGCAGGAACTCGAGTCCGGCAATACCCGCGTCGCGCGCGGTCGAGGAGACGAGGATGCCGCTCGCCCCGCCGCCGCACTCGAGGACGCAGTCGCGGCGCACCTCGACGGTCGAGAACGGCTTGCCGAGCCGGATCACAACGCCGGGAACCCCGCCGTCGCGCACGATCAGGTTCGATCCGAGGCCGAGCGCCATCACCGGCGTGCCTTCCTCGAGCGCGGAAAGGAACGCGACGAGGTCATCGAGGTCGGCCGGCTCGAACAGCCAGTCGGCCGGGCCGCCGCTCTTGAACCAGACCAGCTTGTCGAGCGGTGCATTGCGCGTCAGCTTGCCGCGCACGTCGGTAGGCACCCACCCGGCGAAACCGGGTTCCTCTTCCGAGCCCGGAGCGTTCCCGGGGCCGTGCCACGATCCGATCTGATCGGTCATGCCAACCCCTGGGCCGCGCTACGCAACGGCTTCCCTCGCCGCGCCGCCACGTCGCTGGCGAGATTCGCCGCCCACTTGGTGATGTCCCCCGCTCCGAGGCAAACCACGATGTCGCCCGGCGCAAGCAACCCCGCGATCCGCTCGGCGAGGTCCTCGGGCCCGTCGATGCGCGCTGCGGCGCGATGGCCCCGGTCTCTGAGGCCCTCGACCAGCGCGTCGGCATCGACGCCGGGAATGGGCTGTTCCCCGGCAGGATAGACCGGTGTCACGAAGACCATGTCGGCGTCGTTGAAGCAGCCCTGGAACTCGCCCATCAGGTCGCGCAGGCGCGTGTAGCGATGCGGCTGGGCGACCGCGATCACCCGGCCCGTCGCGGCCTCGCGCGCCGCCGACAGCACGGCGCGAATCTCGACGGGATGGTGGGCATAATCGTCGATCACCGTTGCACCGCCGACTTCGCCCACGCGGGTGAAGCGCCGGCGGACGCCGCCGAATCGCGCGAAACCGCTGCGGATCGTGTCGTCGCTGCAGCCCAGCTCGACTGCGACCGCGATGGCCGCGAGCGCGTTCTGCACGTTGTGGCGCCCGGGCATCGGCAGTGCGACGTTGGACACTGTCCGGCGGTGCCCGTCGCGGTCGGTGTAGATCGCGTCGAACAGGTTGCCACCCTCATGCGAGCGGATGTTCTCGGCCCGCCAGTCAGCCTGGGCCGAGAAGCCATAAGTGATCACGCGCCGGTCGCGCACGCGGGCGATGACCTTCTGCACCTCGGGATGGTCGATGCACAGGATCGCCGCGCCGTAGAACGGGACGTTCTCGATGAACTCGACGAACGCCTCCTTGACCGCGTCGAAGCTGCCGTAATGGTCCAGGTGCTCGGGATCGATGTTGGTGACGACTGCGTAAGTGCCGTCGAGACGCAGGAAGCTGCCGTCGCTCTCGTCGGCCTCGACCACCATCCACTCGCTCTGGCCGAGCCGCGCATTGGAGCCGTAGCTCTCGATTATCCCGCCGTTGATGACGGTCGGGTCGATCCCGCCGGCGTCGAGCAGCGCGGCGACCATCGAGGTCGTGGTGGTCTTGCCGTGGGTTCCGGCGACCGCGACGGTGCGCTTCAGGCGCATCAGTTCGGCCAGCATCTCGGCGCGGCGGACCACGGGTATGCGCGCCTCGAGCGCGGCGGCAACCTCGGGGTTGTCGCGCTTTACCGCGGTCGAGGTGACGACGACCGCGGCGTTCCCGAGATTGGCCGCGTCGTGGCCGATCATCACTTCTATCCCGCGCGCGCGCAGCCGGTCGACCGACGCGCCCTCGGCAATGTCCGAGCCCTGCACAGTATAGCCGAGGTTGTGCATGACCTCGGCTATGCCCGACATGCCGATGCCGCCGATGCCGACGAAGTGGATCACGCCGATGTCGGTGCCGACGCCTTTCACGGACGCGCTCCCGTTGCTCCCGCACCCTTCGACAAGCTCAGGGCGAGCGGGAGGGGGGAACTGGTCCCCTGCTCCTGTGAACCCAATTCTACGCGCGCTCGTGCCGAGCCTGTCGAAGCCCGCGCCGCGCCGCCCGCGAATGCCGTGCCGGCGGACGCGGTGCCCTCGTTGGCCACCCGGATCACGTCCTGGATCGGCGAGGCGCCGAAGCTCTCGACGAGATCGGCAAGGTCGCTTGCAGCTTTCGGGCGGCCGCAGTTCCACGCTGCGTGAGCCGCGTTCGCGAGCGTTTCGGGATGCTGGGCAAGCGCCTGGATCTGCTTGGCCAGCTCCTTGGCGGTGAAGTTGTGCTGGCGAATCGCCCGCGCGCCGCCGGCCTTGACGATCTCGCGCACGTTGGCCGCCTGGTGGTCGTCGGTCGCGATCGGCAGCGGCACGAGGATCGCCGGCCGGCCGACCGCGGTCAGCTCGGCGATCGTCGAAGCGCCCGCGCGGCCGATGAACAGGTGCGCGTCGGCGAGACGCGCCTGCATATCCTCGAAATAAGTGCCAAGTTCGGCCGGGATTCCGTGGCTGGCATAACGCTCGCGCACCGCCTCGAGGTCCTCGGCGCGGCACTGCTGGGTGACCTGAAGCCGCGAACGCAGCGCAGGCGGCAGCATTGCCAGGCCGTCAGGCACGACCTGCGACATGACTCGCGCGCCCTGGCTGCCGCCGGTCACGAGAATGCGCAGCAGGCCATCGGCCGTGAACGGCGGGAACGGCTCGTCGCGAAGCGCCAGCACTTCGGGCCGCACTGGATTGCCGACCAGGTGGACCTTGCGCAGATGTTTCGGCTTGAGCCGGTCGACCTCGGGGTAAGCGGTGGCGATCGCGTCGACCCGGCCCGCGAGCAGGCGGTTGACGCGGCCGAGCACGGCGTTCTGCTCGTGGATCACCGTGGCAATCCCCGCCGAGCGCGCGGCGAGCAGCGCGGGAAGCGCGGGGTAGCCGCCGAAGCCGACCACCGCGGTCGGCTCGAAGCTCTCGTAGAGGCGTCGCGCCATGCTGCGCCCCTCGAGCACCGCCGCCAGCGCACCCGGCCAGCCAAGCGGATTCCGGCCGAAGCGACCTGCGGGCAGGACGTGCGCCGGCAGGAAGTCGGGCTTGCCGGGGATCGCCGAGCCGCGCTCGTCGGTGATCAGCGCGACGTGATGTCCCCGCCTCTCGAGCTCGTGCGCGAGCGCGAACGCCGGCGTCAGGTGCCCGCCAGTCCCGCCGGCGGCGAGCACGTAATGCCGCGAGACGGTACCCGGTCGCGTGTTCATCGCTCGGCCTCCTTCTCGAGCGCCTCGCGCAAGTCGAACCGCTCCCGGCTGAGATAGGGGTTGCGGCGGGTGATGGCGAGCAGGATGCCGATGAGCAGGCACTGGGCAATGGTCGAAGAGCCACCGTAGCTGACCAGCGGCAGCGTGAGCCCCTTGGAGGGGAACAGCTGAAGGTTGACGAGGATGTTGACGAAAGCCTGGCCGCCGAACAGCGCGATCAGCCCGGTCGCCGACAGCACGATGAACAGGTTGTCCTCGTCGAGCAGGCGGATCAGCACCCTGGCGACGATCGCAAGGTAGAGCAGTACCAGCGCCGCGCAGATCAGCAGGCCGAATTCCTCGCCGATCACCGAGAAGATGTAGTCCGTGTGCGCCTCGGGCAGGATCATCTTCTTGGTCCCGAGCCACAGTCCCTTGCCGGTCCAGCCCCCGCCCATCAGCGTGCGGCTGGCAAGGTCGACCTGGTCGAACGCGGTGCCGCCACCAAGGAACGCGTCGATCCGATGGCGAGCGTTGTCGTAGAACAGGTAGGCCAGGATCAGCGCCGCGCCGCCGGCCCCGGCCAACATGCCGATCCGCTGCAGTGGCAGCCCGGCTAGCATGACCAGCACGAACCAGCAGCCAGCGAACAGGATCGCGTCGCCGAGGTTCGGCTGCAGCATCAACAGCAGGATGACGAGCCCGGTCAGCGCGCCGCTGAGCGGAATGACCGGCAGTTCGGGATCGCGCGCGCGCCAGGCGAGGATCCAGGCGAGCGCGACCGCGAACGCGGGCTTGAGGAACTCGCTCGGCTGGAAGCGGAGCCCGAGGT
The DNA here is from genome assembly GCA_937898525.1 of uncultured Sphingomonadales bacterium. Classification (GTDB taxonomy): domain Bacteria; phylum Pseudomonadota; class Alphaproteobacteria; order Sphingomonadales; family Sphingomonadaceae; genus Croceibacterium_A. The sequence continues at coordinate 79,090 of CALCBC010000010.1, read as the reverse complement.
CGAGCCAGCGGCGGGCCCCGTTGACCTCGCTGCCAACCAGCGGAACGAGCAGCAGCGCGCCGATCATCGCCGCGCACAGCACGATGGCTCCCCGCCGCACGGTGTCGCGCGGCACCAGCGAGGTCCCGAGCAGGACCAGAAGACCGAAGAGCTGGAAGCGCAGGTGCAGCCAGAAGAAGTGCAGCTCGCTGAGCGAAGTCCCCTGGGTCGACAGCCGGCGGGCGCTGGCAGGCGAGGCCGAGGCGACGGACACCGCTCCGATCGCCATCAGGATGAGCACGAGGGCAAGCAGAACGCGGTCGATCTCGCGCCACCACTCGCGCAGCTGCTGTTTGCGGCTGCGCGGGAAACGCGCCATCGCCTGCGCTCGTTCGCCCGGCCGTGGGATATAGGGGCGGACGGCGGTCATGCAGCTGACCTCGCGCTGAACCCCTCGCGCTCTTCGTCAAGCCCGCCAGTGAGCCCGGCGACAAGAGTCCGGAAACTGTCGCCGCGGACCTCGTAGTCGCGGAACTGGTCGAAGCTGGCGCAGGCCGGCGAGAACAGCACGACTTCGCCGGGCCTGGCGGCTTCGATGGCACGCTTGACGGCTTCGCACAGCATCTCGCACCGCTCGACGTGCATCACCGGCTCGAGGATTTCGGCGAAGCGCGGCCCGGCCTCGCCGATGGTGTAGGCGGCGGCGACGTGGCCGAAGTTGGGCGCGCATTCGTCGAGGTCGTCGGTCTTGGGCAGGCCGCCGCAAATCCAGTGGACGCGCGGATAGGCGGCCAGCGCGGGTGCGGTCGAGGCGGGGTTGGTTGCCTTGCTGTCGTTGACGAACAGCACGCCGTTGTGCTCGGCAATCAGCTCCATGCGGTGGGGCAGGCCGGGGTAGGTGCGCAGGCCCTGCTCGATCGCGTCATCGGTGAGGCCGAGGGCGCGACAGACCGCCATCGCCGAGGCCGCGTTCTCAGCGTTGTGAGGTCCCTGAAGCGTCGGCCAGGACGACTGTCGTTCCCTGACCACGTCGCGATGAAATTTGACGACATTCGGCGAGCGTCTCGCCTCGTGTTCGAGCCGGTAGGCCACTTCCCGAGCCTCCGGATCGCCTCGGTTGATCAGCGCGACGTGATCGGGCGACTGCATGCGGAACAGGCGCTCCTTGGAGCGTGCATAGGCTTGGAAGCTCTCGTACCTGTCGAGGTGGTCCGGCGTGATGTTGGTGAGCACCGCGACGTCGCAGTCGAGGCTGTGCGTCAGGTCGATCTGGTAGCTCGACAGCTCCAGCACGTAGACGCCGCCAGCCGGCAACGGCTCCTGCGCCAGGATCGGCAGGCCGATGTTGCCGCCCATCACGGTCGGCACGCCGGCTGTCTTGAGAATGTGGTGCACCAGCGCGGTCGTCGTCGACTTGCCGTTGGTACCGGTGATGCCGACGACCTTGTGCGGCGGAAGGTCGCGGCGGGCCTGGGCGAACAGCTCGATGTCGCCGATCAGCGGCACACCGGCGGCACGCGCCTTGTCGGCGATCGGATGGGTGTTGAGCGGCACGCCCGGCGACAGCACCACGCCGTCGAACCCGGCGAGGTCGATCGCCAGCGGGTCGGCGATCGTCACCCGACCGGCGAGCTGGTCGCGCGGGCCCTCGCGGCGATCCCACGCGGTCACCTCGGCGCCGCTCGCCAGCAGCGTCTCGACAGTGGCCATGCCCGACCGGGCCAGGCCGAGCACCGCGTAGCGCTTTCCGGCAAAGGCGCCCGAGACGATCATCGCAGCTTCAGCGTGGCGAGGCCGAGCACGGCGAGGACGATGGCGATGATCCAGAAGCGGATCACGACGGTCGATTCCTTCCAGCCGAGCTGCTCGAAGTGGTGGTGGATCGGGGCCATGCGGAAGATCCGCTTGCCGGTGCGCTTGAACCAGAAAACCTGGATGATCACGCTCGCGGTCTCGATGACGAACAGCCCGCCGATGATGAACAGCACGATCTCGTGGTGCGCGGCGACCGCGATCGCCCCGAGCGCGCCGCCGAGCGCGAGGCTACCCGTGTCGCCCATGAACACCGCCGCAGGCGGGGCGTTGAACCACAAGAAGGCGAGTCCGGCGCCCATGATCCCGGCACAGAGCACGGCCAGCTCGCCCGCCCCGGGCACGTGCGGAATGCCAAGGTAGGCCGAATAGTCGACGCGGCCGACGAGGTAGGTGATCAGCAGGAACGCGCCCGCGGCGATCACCACCGGCATCGTCGCCAGACCGTCGAGCCCGTCGGTCAGGTTCACGGCGTTACCGAAGCCGACGATCACCAGCGCCGCGAATGGATAGTACAGGTACCCCAGCGGGAGCGACTGGCCGAACAGGAACGGTACGTAGAGGTCCGTGTTGCTTGGCCCCAGCACCGGTCCGACGATGATCCACGTAGCCACACCGGCGACGATGAACTCCAGGAGCAGGCGGACCTTGCCCGAAACCCCCTTGTGGCTGCGCTTGGTGATCTTGTCGAAATCGTCGAGGAAACCGATCACCCCGAAGCCCAGCGTCACCGCGAGGCAGGCCCAGATCAGCGGGGTCGCCGGGTTCATCCAGATCAGCATCGAGGCCGTGAGGGAGGTGAGGATCATCAGCCCGCCCATCGTCGGCGTGCCGACCTTGGCCTGGTGGGTCTGCGGCCCGTCCTCGCGGATCGGTTGCCCCTTGCCTTGTCGCACGCGCAGCATATTGATGAACTTCGGCCCGATCAGCAGGCCGATGAATAATGCCGTCAGCAGCGTCGCTCCGGCACGGAACGTCTGGTACCGAACGAGGTTGAACAGCCCTTCGAACCCGAGCCATTCCGCAAGCAAGTACAGCATTACAGGCGTTTAGCCTTCCCTGGTGGCGAAGTGGGCAACCACCCTGCCCAGCCCGACCGAATTCGACCCTTTGACGAGCACCGCATCGCCGCCGGCGAGACCGAATTCCTCGAGCGCGGCGATCGCTTCGCCCGGGTTCTGGCAATGGGCAAAGCCGAGGGGAATGCCAAGCGCGTTGTTGGGGGGTTTCCCCAGTTCCCGCGCGAGCGCGCCCATCTCTTCGCCGACGAGGATCGCGAAGTCGACGCGGGCCGCCTCGAGTGGCTCGGCAAGCTGCGCGTGGAAAGCGGGCGAAAAGTCACCGAGCTCCTTCATGCTGCCGAGGACGGCGATGCGCCGCGAGGCCGGCGTCGCGCCGAGCTGAGCGAGCGTGGCGCGCATCGAGGCCGGATTGGCGTTGTAGCTCTCGTCGATCAGCAGCGCGTGCCCGCCGGGGACCTTGAGCCGGTGGCGTGCGCCGCGGCCCTTGAGACCGCCCATCTCGGCGAGAGCCAGCCCCGCCGCGCCGAGGTCGCCGCCGGCCGCGTGCACCGCCGCCATGACGGCAAGCGAATTCGCCACCCAGTGCGCCCCGGGCTCCGCGACCGAATAGCACAGGCGCAGGTCGCCGAACGCCGCCGTGACCAGCGAACCGCCATTGGCCGAAGGAATGGCGTCGAGCAGACGGACGTGGGCCTGCGGCGAAGTCCCGAACGCGACGACCTCGGCCCCGGCCGCCTCGGCTGCGCGCCGGAGCCGCCCGAAGTGAGGCACGTCCGCTGGGATGACCGCGGTCCCGCCCGGTTCGAGCCCGGCGAAAATCTCCGCCTTGGCGTCCGCGATCGCCTCTTCGCTGCCGAGATTCTCGATATGCGCCGGGGCGATCGTCGTGATCACCGCGACATGCGGACGAACTTGCCGGGTGAGATGAAGGATTTCGCCGGCATGGTTCATGCCCATTTCGAACACGCCGAACGCCGCGCGCGAAGGCATGCGCGACAGGCTGAGCGGCACGCCGACATGGTTGTTGTAGCTGCGCACCGAGCGGTGCGCCGCGCCCCGCCCCGAACGATCGAGAGAGGCGAAGATCGCCTCTTTGACCCCGGTCTTGCCCACCGAGCCGGTGACGCCGACAATTCGCGCCGGGACACGATTTCGCGCCGCTTGTCCGAGAAGTTCAAGCGCCCTTGAGGTGTCGGCGACGAGCACATGCGGCCGGTCGATCGGCCGGTCGACGACCGCCGCGGCGGCGCCGTTGGCAAAGGCCTTGTCGAGGTAGAGGTGCCCGTCGCTGTTCTCGCCCTTGAGCGCGAAGAACAGGTCGCCCGAGCGCACGTCACGCGAGTCCATCTCGACGCCTGCGACCTGAAACTCGCCGCTCGGCTTTCCGCCCGTCGCCTCGGCGATCTCCCCCGCGGTCCACAGCGCGAGCCGCCGGCGGTCCCGGTCACAAGTCGGCCAGCGTACCGTCTTGAGCACTGCATTCATTCAGTTGGCTCCTGCCAGCTCGGCCGCGCATTCGCGCGCCACCGTCACGTCGTCGAACGGAAGGACACGCACGCTCTCGCCGGAGCCCACGATCTGCCCCTGCTCGTGTCCCTTGCCCGCCACAAGCACGATGTCCCCTTCGCGGCTCTCGGCGATCGCGGCGCGGATCGCCTCGCGGCGGTCAGCAACCTCGCGCGCGCCAGTGGCCCCGGCGAGAACCTGGAGGCGGATGGCGGCCGGGTCCTCGCCGCGCGGATTGTCGTCGGTGACGATAACCAGCTCCGAGTGCGCCACCGCCACTTCGCCCATCTGCGCCCTTTTGCCGACGTCGCGGTCGCCTCCCGCGCCGAACACGGTGATCAGCCGGCCGGCGACGTGCGGCCGCAACGCCGCGATTGCCGCGGCAAGCGCGTCCGGGGTGTGCGCATAATCCACGTAGACCGGGGCGCCCGAGGCAGCGATCACTGCGCGCTCGAGCCGTCCGCGCACGGGTTGCAGCCGCGCGAGCGCGTCGAAGACCTTGTCGGCATCGGCGCCGGTGACCAGCGCGAGGCCCGCGGCGACGAGCGCGTTCGCCGCCTGGTAGGCACCGATCAGCGGCAGCGCGACCTTGCGGCGGCGGCCGTCGTGTTCGATCTCGAGGTCCTGCCCGAGCTGCCCGGGCGTGCGCGACAGGAGCCGGATCGACTCGCCGGCCTCGCCTACACTGAAGATGGAAAGCGAGCGGGCCCGCGCCGCTGCCATGGCCCGCTCGCTCCAGGCGTCTTCGGCCCAAACCACGGCCGCTCCGCCCTCGTCGACGACTTCCGAGAACAGCCGCATCTTGGCAGCGAAGTAGCCGTCCATGTCGGCGTGGTAATCGAGGTGGTCGCGCGACAGGTTGGTGAACGCTCCCGCCACCACCGGCAGACCCTCGTTGCGGTACTGCGAGAGCCCGTGGCTCGAGGCCTCGTAGGCGACGTGAGTCACCCCCTCGCGGGCGAGGCCAGTCATGTTCGACAGGAACGTGACGATGTCGGGAGTGGTCAGGCCGGTCGACACGCTCTCGTCCGGGGTGGTCACCCCGAGCGTGCCGATCGAGGCCGCGCGATAGCCGCAGATCCGCCAGATCTGCCGGGTCATCTCGACGGTCGAGGTCTTGCCGTTGGTACCCGTGACCGCGACCACGGTCGCCGGAACCGGACGAAAGAACTGCGCGGCGAGACGCGCGAAGGCCCGGCGCGGCTGCGGGTGAGCGAAGTGGGCCGCGCCCGCGACCCGCGCCTCGGGTCGAGCGACGACGGCGATCGCTCCCGCGGCAATCGCCGCATCGATGAAGTCTTCCCCGTTGGCGACCGTCCCCTGGAACGCGCCGAAGACGGTACCCGGAGCGACCTTGCGGTGATCGATGGCGAACCCGGTCACCTGCGCGTCGCCGAAGTCCCCTGCATCCATGCCGGCCGCTTCGGCGAGGCGGGAAAGCTTCATTCCTTGTCTCCGCGGCCGACGAGCGGTCTCAGGTCGCTTATGTCGACGTCGCGCGTCTCGTCGGGCAGCACGCCGAGCAGCGGTCCGATCCGCGGGATAAGCCGGCCCACGGTCGGAGCCGCGTTCCATGCTGCCGTGCGCTGGAACGAACTCGCGGCGGTGCCCTTGGGCTCGTCGAACATCACCACGACCACGTAACGGGGCCTGTCCATCGGGAACGCGGCGGCAAAGGTCGAGACCAGCGAGGTCCGGTTGTAGCCGCCAGCGCCGGGCTTCTCAGCGCTGCCGGTCTTCCCGCCGACCCGGAAGCCCGGGGCGTCGGCATTTCGCCCCGTCCCGTAGAGCGTGATCATGCGCAACAGCTGGTTCATCCGCGCGCTGGTGCTCGCCTTGAATACCCGGCGGCCGCGGTTGGCCTTGCCGGGCTCGACCCGCTGCAGCGTGGCCGGGCGCCAGATGCCGCCGTTGACCATCGCCGCGTAGGCCGTGGCGAGATGCAGCGGCGTAACGGCGATGCCGTGGCCGTAACCGACGGTCATTGCGCGCAGGCGCGGCCACTCGCCGCTGGCCCAGATCGGAAAGCCGCGGGCCGGCAGCTCGATGTAGGGCCTCTCGTTGAAGCCGAGTTCTGCCATGAACTTCTTGAGCCGGGCGGGGCCGAGATCGTCGACGACGTGTGCGGTCACGACGTTCGACGAATGGATCAGCATTTGCGGGATATTGAGCGATGCACCGAGGTCGTGACTGTCGCTGATCGTGAACCTGCCGATCGGAAACGGCCGGGCCGAATAGCGCCGCGACAGGTCGGTCACGGCACCGGAGTCGATCGCCGCGGCGACGGTCAGCGGCTTGAACGTCGAGCCGAGCTCGTAGACCTGGTTGGTAACCTTGTTGAAGACGCGCTTGCGGCCTTCGGCGTCCAGATGGTTGGGATCGAACTCGGGCAGCGAGGCCAGCGCCATGACTTCGCCCGTGTCGACGTCGAGCACGATGCCCGCGGCCCCGACCGCGCTGACCGACAGCATGCCCCTGCGGAGCTCGTCCTCCAGCGCGCCCTGCACCCGCGCGTCGATCGACAGCGCCACGGGTTCGCCGCGGCGGGCGGGATCGCGCAGCCGATCGTCGAGCGCCGCCTCCATGCCAACGCGGCCTACGCCGTCCTCGACGTAGCCGAGCACATGGGCAGCCAGCGAGCCTTGCGGGTAGTGGCGGTCGGTTTCGCGCGGAAGCTCGAGTGCGAGTTCGCCGATCGCGTAGACCTTGTTGGCGTCGGCCGGGAGGACACGGCGCCGCAGGTAGCCGGGCCGTCCCGACGCGAGCTGGCGGGCGACCGCGTACTCGTCGAGGTCCGGGAAGATGCGCTTGAGTTCGGCGGCGACCTCCGCGGGCGGGCGCACCAGCGGTGGGCCGCCGTCGTCCATCGCCTGCGGATTGTACCACAGCGCGTAGGCCGGGAAGGCGCGCGCCAGCGGCACGCCGTTGCGGTCGGTGATCTCGCCGCGCGGCGGCAGCAGGGCATCGGCCATGGAACGCTCGGTCGGCGCCGGCTGGACCAGACCCAGCCAGCCGATACGCAGCAGCGCGGCAGCCGCGAGCCCCGCGAAGGCCAGGCCCACCAGCAGTACCCTGAGCTGCGCGATCAGCAGGGCCTTCCGGCGGATGTCGACCAGCCGGACCCGGCCGGGTGGCGCCTGTACCTGGATAGCCGCCGTGTTCACTGGCTGGCTCCGATCACCGCTCCGAGCGGAATGCGCGTCGGCCCGTCGGCCAGTCGGACGCTCGCGATGAGGTCGTCGGTCTCGGGTTCAAGGAGCTTCTCGTCGATCGGCTTGCCAGTCAACGGGGAGACCAGCTTGGGATACTCGGGCAGATCGCCGACTCCCGCGACGCGGATCGGCTCGGGAGCGCCGGGCGCGCGCGGGACTCCGAAGCTCGCCAGCTGCCGTTCGCTGCCGAGAAACTGTTCGGCGGTCGGAGCCACGTAGCCGAAGTCGACGCGGTTCCAGGCGGCCAGCTGCAACTGGTTGGAGCGGGTTTCGAACTCTGTCTCGAGCAGCAGCTTCCGGTGCTCGAGCGCCACGATCTGCCGCTCGGCGCGGATCACCTCGCTGCGCACGGCATGCACCTTGAGATGCAGCGTGAGGTACAGCATCGCGCAGACCGCCAGCGCGGCGAACCAGCCGATGCGGCGAATGCGGTTCTGCGGGGTCATGCGGCCTCCCTCGCAGGTGCGGCCGTCCGCACGGCAGCGCGCAAGGTCGCCGAGCGGGCGCGCGGATTGCGGCGGATTTCAGGTTCGCCCGGACGAACGGGCTTCGCCGGACGGGCGAACGTGGGTGCGGAACCGGGGCGGGCTTCCGGGAGGTGGCGGCTGGCGCTGCCAGTGGTGCCAGACGCCTCGCGCAGGAACTGTTTGACGATCCGGTCCTCGAGGCTGTGGAAGGTCACGACCGCCAGCCGCCCGCCTTCGCGCAGCAGGGTCTCGGCCGCACGCAGCCCCGCCTCGAGTTCGTCGAGTTCGGCGTTGACGTGAATCCGGACGGCCTGGAAGCTGCGCGTCGCCGGGTCCTTCGGCGCGCCCGGGCGATAGCCGAGCGCCTTGCGGACGACGCGGGCGAGGTCGCCGGTGGTGTGCAGGGGCCGCGCGGCGACAATCGCGCGGGCGACGCGGCGGCTCTGCCGTTCCTCGCCGTAGCGCCACAGCACATCGGCGATCTCGGCCTCGGGCGCGGCATTGAGGAAATCGGCCGCCGTCGGCCCCTCGCGGCTCATCGTCATGTCGAGCGGACCGTCGGCCGAAAAGGCGAACCCGCGCTCGGGCCGGTCGAGCTGCATCGACGACACGCCGATGTCCATCGCCACCCCGTCGACACGGGCGATCCCCGCTTCCGCGAGCGCCGCCACCATTTCCGAGAAGCGCCGGGCATGGAGCACGAGGCGAGGCGGCGCCTCGCGGGTCTCCGGCCACTCGCGCCCAGCGGCGATCGCATCGGGATCGCGGTCGAACGCGTGGACCGTCGCTCCGGCGTCGAGGAACGCGCGCGTGTAGCCGCCGGCACCGAACGTCGCGTCGACGATCAGGTCGCCCGGCCGCGGATCGAGCGCGGCGACGACTTCGTCGAGCAGGACGGGGACATGAGGCGCGCTCACTTGCGCTTCCCCTTTGCCGCATCGGCTTGCCACTTGCGGCACGAGACCTGTGCGGCCGCCAATTCCGGCCCCATCGCGTGGAGCTCGTCGGGATTCCACAGGGTGAAGAACTCGCCGGCGCCGTGGAAGAAGATTGCGTCCCCGATTTTCCCCATGTCGGCGAGGTCCTCGCCGAGCACGAACCGGCCGCTCGCATCGAACGGCACCTCCTCGTAGCCGTAGAGCAGCATCGAACGGGCATCGCGGTCGAACTCGCGGCCCATCCGCATCGCCTTCTCTTCCTCGCGGTCGAGGTAGGCGTCGAAGGTCTCGACGCGCGAGCGGCCGAAGCCGATCAGGCAGGGCCAGCGATCGTGGCTGACCAGGCAGAGAATCCGCTCTCCGCCGCTCGAAGCGATGACGTCCTTGCGCAGGCTCGCCGGCAGCATGAAACGGTTCTTCTCGCCACGAAGCGAGAAGCCCTTTCCGCTGTACCTGACCGGCTGATCCACCACCCCGACGCGTCCCCACTGAACCTTCGCTTCATCGGGCAAGCCTCTCCCGTCCGGGCGCGCGCCATCGCGCGGACCGTCACCCCCAATCGGGATGCACTTCGGGCTGATTGTCCGATGGACTCGCTATCTATCGTGGGAACTTGCGGGAGAAAAGGGGAAAATACGGGATTTTGTGCACCATAGCCGATTCCTGGGCTCCGTTCAGCAGGCCAGACGCGAATTCGGGCGCAAACGCGCCCCGTGAATTTCCACGATTTTCCTTGCTCTTGGCCTCCTATCGCGCCGCCGCGCTGCGCGAGGCTGGATTTCCCGCGATTTCCCGCAAATCGCCGAATCCCTGTTCGACAAGCCACGCCAGCGCGTCCGGCGCGGCTGGATCCGGCTGGTAGAGATCGAGCACGGCAGCGTCGGCCAGGGCGACGACCTGACCCTCGCCCACCCGGCAGCGCGCGACGACGTCACCGGCATCGAGCGTACACGCGCCCTCCCCGCCCGCGATCGCGAAGCGGCCCGGCAGGTGCACGGGGATCGGCACCTCGGCATTGCGAAGCGACGGGGCAGCGGGCTGCGCGTCGTCGAACTCGAGCCGCAGGCCCCAGTGGGTGAGAATCGGCGAAAGCAGGACGACGTCCTGCGGCCTGCGCCGATCGCCGATCGCGAACCGGGACTCGCCCGTCAGCAGCGGATCGGCAAACAGCAGGACGCGTCCACCATCGCGTACCCAGGCGTCGAGCGCGACGTTCTCGGCCGGCGCCAAAGCGCGCGGTTGAGCTAGCAGGAGGAAATCGAGATCGCTCAGCGTCTCTGGCGTCAGCGTGTCGAGCGGACGCAGCGCGAAACGCGCTTCGAGCTGATTGCGCGCCCAGTGTGCCTTGGCCTCGCCGGTCAGCGCATCGCCGAACTCCGCTTCCTCGCCCCAGTAGATCGGGATCGTCCCCATCAGGCCGAGCGGCGGCGCTGTCGGCGATCTGTCGGAAGGGGGCGAAGTCTCGGCGCCGCAAGCGCCGGCGAGGAGGATCAGCAGCCCGGCGGCGAGCCCTCGCTCAAGGCTGCGGCGGAGCCGCATTGCCGGTTTCGGGCGGCGGAGGAACTACGACAGGTGTTTCCGCGGGCATGTCGGGCACGACCCCGGCTTCGGCCAGCGGATCCGTTGCCTTGAGCTGCGCCCGCTGACCGGGCTTCGTCGGGACGGCTTCGGGTACCACGGTCGCCTGGTTCTGCTCGGCGTTGCTCATGATGATGTTCGCCAGGGCGACGAGCAGGACCATCGCCGCGAGGCCAAACAGGCCGACCTGGAGCCGCTGGATCGACTGGCTGCGCGACCCGGCGAGCGGCGCGGAGACCACCTCGGCCTGAGCCGGCAACGGGCGAAGCAGATCGGCGTGATCGTGGGCCATGTTCGTAACCTAGCGCGTGCGAGATTAACGCAGCCAGTCGAAAACGGGCAGTCCCTTATTTTCGAGCCACTCGCGGTTGTACAGCGACGACAGGTAGCGAAAACCGGTATCGCACAGGATCGTCGCCACGCGCTTGCCGGGACCGAGCTGCTTCCCCAGCGCGACCGCACCGGCGACGTTGATGCCCGTGGACAGGCCGAGGCACAGCCCCTCCTCACGCAGCAGACGGCCGACCCAGTAGAGCCCTTCCTCATCGGAAATTCGGAACTGGGTGTCGATCGGCGCGCCTTCGAGGTTGGCGGTGATGCGGCCCTGGCCGATCCCTTCGGCGACCGAAGTGCCCTCGGCGAGCAACTCGCCGCAGGCGTAGTAGTTGTAGAGCGCCGCACCATGCGGATCGGTCAGCGCGATCGTGATCTTGTCGTCGCGCTCCTTGAGGCCGAGCCCCACCCCGGCGAGCGTGCCGCCCGTGCCGACGGCGCAGGTGAAGCCGTCGATGCGGCCCTCCATCTGCTCCCACAGCTCGGGCGCAGTCGATTCGATGTGCGCCTTGCGGTTGGCGATGTTGTCGAACTGGTTCGCCCAGACCGCATTTTCGGTCTCCTCGGCGAGCCGGCGCGAGGTGTGCACGAAATGGTTGGGGTCGGAGAACTTCGTCGGCGGGACGAGGACCAGCTCGGCGCCGAGCGCGCGCAGCGTGTCCATCTTCTCCTTCGACTGGTTGTCCGGCATGACGATGATCGTGCGGTAGCCGAGCGCGTTGGCGACCAGCGCGATACCGATGCCGGTGTTGCCTGCCGTACCCTCGACGATCGTCCCCCCGGGGCGCAGGGTGCCATTCTTCTCGGCGTCGCGCACGATCCACAGCGCGGCCCGGTCCTTCACGCTGGCGCCGGGGTTGGCGAATTCGCACTTGCCCCAGATCTCGCACCCCGCGGCCTCGCTCGGGCCTTCGAGCAGGACGAGGGGCGTGTTGCCGATCAGATCGAGGGGGCTGGAGAGAGCGGCCGGAGCGGTCATGGCGTCGAGTTAAGGCGAGGCGCGCCGCCTCGCAATGCAAATGCGCTTCGCGCGGGAGAAATCGCCCTTCCCCGACACGGGGAGGTCAGTCTTCCGACGCGATCCGCACACGCAGCCCGTCGAGTTCCTCGGTAAATGGAATCTGGCACGACAGGCGCGAGGTCTCGTCACGGTCGTCGCTCGAATCGAGCAGATCGTCCTCGTCGACGGTCATCGGTGGCAGCAGCGCCGCGAACTCCGGATCGACATGGACATGGCAGGTCGCGCACGAGCAACATCCGCCGCACAGCGCCAGCAGCTCGTCGAAGCCGTTGTCGCGGATCGCCTCCATGACGGTGAGCCCGGCAGAGGCCTCGACCTCGCGGGTTTCGCCGGAACGCGTGGTGACGATCAGCTTGGGCATGGTGTTCCTTTCCGCTGCCGGGCTGCTACGGAACGCAGCCCGGCTTGGTCAAGCGAAGGGGACGCGGGTTTTGCGCCGAGAAGATATTGTTGCCGGGCTCGACGCCGTCGCCGCGCGCGATCCGCGCATCGCTTCCGCGCTCGAACGCGCCGGCTATCCGGCAGAACGGATCCGGGAGCGCGGCCATCGCACGCTGCTGCGCACGATCGTCGGCCAACAGGTCAGCGTCGCCGCGGCGGCGAGCGTCTGGCGCAAGCTCGAGGCCGCGCTCGGCGAGGACATGGCGCCCGAAGCCCTGCTCGCCGCCGACTTCGACACCCTGAGAGCCTGCGGGCTGTCGCGGCAGAAGCAGGGCTACGCCCGCTCGCTGTGCGAGCTCGAGGTCGCCGGCGAGCTCGACCTGATGAACCTGCCGGCCGACGACGAAGAGGCAATCACGCAGCTCGTGCGGATCAAGGGCATCGGCCGCTGGTCGGCCGAGATCTACCTGCTGTTCGCCGAGGGTCGCCCCGACATCTGGCCGGCCGGCGACCTCGCGGTGCAGGCCGGACTCGCTCGCATCCTCGGCCTCGACGAGCGGCCGAACGAAAAGGCGACCCGCGAGCTGGCGGAACCCTGGCGGCCGTACCGCGGATCGGTCGCGATCCTGACCTGGCACTGCTACAACAATCCCGCGCTTTAGCCTTCCCAAGCGCAACCGCACCGCCTAGCTGTATGGCCGACACCATACACGTGGGGAATTGCCCATGAGATTCAGAACCAAGGTTCTCGGCACGCTCGCCCTTGCCGCGAGCCTCGCGGCCATCGCCGCCGCCGCAAATGCCCAGCAGGGAGAAACCATGTCGACCACTACCGCGGCCGAAGCCGTCGCATCCGTTCCGCTGATCCCGCGCGAGGCGCTCTACGGCAACCCGACGCGCGCGTCGGGCATGGTCAGCCCCGACGGGAAATGGCTCAGCTGGATGGCGCCGCACGAGGGGGTGATGAACGTCTGGGTGGCGCCGGCCAGCGATCCTTCGGCCGCACGGCGGATGACCAACGCCACCGACCGGCCGATCCCGCAGTATTTCTGGGCGCCGGACGCGCAGAGCCTGCTCTACGTGCAGGACAAGGACGGCGACGAGAACTACCTGCTCTATCAGGTCGACGTCGCTACCGGCGAGGAGCGCGTGCTGACTCCGTTCGAGAAGACCCGGGTGAGTCTCGTCGGCACCTCGAACACGATCAAGGACAAGATCCTCGTCGGCCTCAACAACCGCGACCCGCGCTTCCACGACGTCCACCTGCTCGACCTCAAGACGGGCGAGCTCAAGCTCGTTCGCGAGAACACCGAAGGTTTCATCGGCTTCCTCGCCGACGATTCGCTGACCTTGCGCTGGGCGCTGGCGCAGAACGCCGCGGGCGGCATGGACATGTACGAGATCATCGACGGCAAGGTCGCCGAGACGCCGCGGGAGAGCACCGGGCTGGAAGACTCGCTCACCACCACGGTCGCCGGCTACACGACCGACGGCAAGACGCTCTACTGGATCGACAGCCGCGGGCGGAACACCGCCGCGCTGATCGCCGAGGACACCGAGACCGGCGAAAAGCGGGTCATCGCCGAAAGCGACAAGGCCGATATCGGCGGCACCATGTCCGACCCGGTGACCGGCGAGGTCGAGGCCTATGCGGTCTATTACCTGCGCAACGAGTGGACCGCGCTCGATCCTGACGTGAAAGCTTCGCTCGAGTGGCTCGATGCTCGGCTCGAAGGCGATTTCGGCGTCCAGTCGCGAACCGAGGACGACACCAAGTGGGTCGTGTGGAACGACCCCCTGACCGCGCCGAGCAAGGTCTATCTTTACGACCGCACAGCGCAGACGCTGACCGAGTTCTACACCACCCGGCCCGAGCTGATCGGCGCGCCGCTGCAGCCTATGCACCCGCTCGAGATAAGGGCCCGCGACGGGCTGACGCTGCCCAGCTACCTGACCCTGCCGCCGGGCAGCGACCCCGACGGCGACGGCGTGCCCGAAGCGGCGGTGCCGATGGTGCTGCTGGTTCACGGCGGTCCGTGGGCACGCGATGGCTACGGCTTCAATCGCGCGCACCAGTGGCTCGCCAACCGCGGGTACGCCGTGCTCAGCGTCAACTTCCGCGGCTCAACCGGCTTCGGCAAGGAATTCGTCAACGCCGCCAACCTCGAGTGGGGCGCGAAGATGCACGACGACCTGATCGACGCGGTCGAATGGGCGATCGGCAAGGGCATCGCGCAGCGCGATAAGGTCGCGATCATGGGCGGCAGCTATGGCGGCTACGCGACCCTCGTCGGGCTGACCTTCACGCCCAACACCTTCGCCTGCGGCGTCGACATCGTCGGTCCGTCCAACCTCGAGACGCTGCTGGCAACGATCCCGCCGTACTGGGAGCCGCAGGTCAAGCAGTTCCACGAGCGCATGGGCAACCCCAACACGCCCGAGGGCAAGCAGCTGCTGGTCGACCGCAGCCCGCTCTACAAGGCGGACCGCATCACCAAGCCGCTGCTGATCGGCCAGGGCGCCAACGACCCGCGCGTCAAACAGTCCGAGAGCGACCAGATCGTCGAGGCGATGCAGAAGGCAGGCATCCCGGTGACATACGTGCTGTTCCCGGACGAAGGCCACGGTTTCGCCCGGCCAACCAACAACATCGCCTTCAACGCGATCACCGAGAACTTCCTCGCCACCTGCCTCGGCGGGCGGGCCGAGCCGATCAGCGGCGAACTGGAGAAATCGACGGCGCAGATCGTGACCGGAGCGGAGTACGTGCAGGGGCTGGCGAAGGGGGGCTAAGGAGGCGCCTACCGGCGCAACCGGGTCCTCCCCGCCCTGCCCTCGTCGCTGAGGAACGGTTCCAGCTCGTCCCACGGCACCAGGAACGTCGCCCGGCAAGGGCCGGCGACGTGCGGCACGTTGGGCACGAACAACAAGCCGTCGCGGTCGAGCCCGAGCGACCAGAACTCCTGGTCGGCGATCACGTCGCCGCATTCGGCGTGATAGGCCGACACCCCGCTCTCCACCGCTTCGGGCTCGTCGATCGGCTCGCGGGCGACGATCAGCGCGCGCAGCGGCGGGCGGACCGTGAAGTAGTCCTCGCCGGCGACCGATGACGTGTGGTGCTCGCGCGCTTCGTCGCTGAGCCAGTCGAAGAGTTCGACGGCGGCCCCGCTTTGCCGATCGAACGTCAGGAACGTGTAGTAGGCGTTCGGATGCGCACCGCCGCAATAGGTTTCCGAACTCTCGCGTACGCCAAGAAATGCAGGGGCGGCCATGATCGGTTCGAGAAATTCGAAATACGACCCGTCGGTGCCATGGACCGAGATTGCCCCGGCGAGGCAGTCGGCAAACGGATCGGCCATCGTGCCCGCCGGCAACCTGCCGCGAAGCGCGGCGAGGATTTCCGGATCGCCTGGCTGCTCGGGCGTGAACTGGAACGTCTCGATCGTCACGTCCTCGCGGAAGTGCTCGGGCGGGACCAGCGTGTGGTACTCGTAAGCGAAGTCGCCAAGTTGCCCGGGCCGCTGGCGGACCTCGAAGGGGCCCAGCAGGCGCGGGGTGAAATAGGCTTCGGAACCGCACGGCCCGCCCCACTCGCCTTCGGTCCAGGCGACCGGATTAAGCTCGAATGCAAGGCTGCGTCCGCCCTGGCGCCAGGTGCCGCGGAGCCGGTCGGCCGAGCGTTCGGTGAACTGCCATGTCGCCCCGGTGTCGCTGCCCTGCGCGTGCTCGGTCCAGCGGCCGCCATCTTCCTCGACAAGCGAGAGCGGTTCGAGCCGCGAGCGATAGTAATACGAACCGCGTCCGGGCCCGTCCTCGCCCCAGGTGTCGAAGCAGGCGCGGACCGGATAGCTGCCGATGCGCCCTTCCCAGACGCCGACCCACGCGGGCTTGTCCTGCGCCACGGCGGGCGCTGCTAGCAGGACCGCGGCGAGAAGCGCGGGAGGGGCCCTCATGCGACCAGCCGATCGATCGCCCAGGCCATGTTGACGTCGCGCCGCGACAGGCCCCCCGCGTCGTGGGTGGTGAGCGTGATCTCGACCCGGTTGTAGACGTTCGACCACTCGGGGTGGTGATTGTCGCGCTCGGCCAGCAGGGCGACGCGGGTCATGAAGGCGAAAGCCTCGCTGAAGTCGGCGAATCGGAAGCTGCGGTAAATCGCACTGGCGTCGTCGCGCAGGTTCCACTCGGGCAGCTCGCGGAGCGCCTCGGCGCGCTCGGCGGGCGTCAATTGCGGGACAGTCATCGCGCCTCCTTCGATTGCGCCTTGCTTGTCGGCCCCGGTCTTCTGCCCTAACCCGAGCCGCCATGGAACCCGCGAGCCTTTCCGCGACGGACCTCGCCTGCCGCCGCGGCGAACGGCTGCTGTTCCGCGGGCTGTCGTTCGCGCTGCAGCCGGGCGACTCGCTGCAGGTCGCAGGGCCCAATGGCACCGGCAAGTCGAGCCTTCTGCGGATCCTCGCAGGCCTGCTGCGGCCGTGGGCAGGCACGGTCGAGAGGACCGGCGAGGTCGCGCTGCTCGACGAGCGGCTGGCGCTCGACGGCGACCTGCCGCTCGGCCGTGCGCTCGACGTCTGGCGGAGGATCGACGGCACTGGCTACGACGCCGAAGCGAGCGCCGCGCTAGGGCTCGACACGCTGCTCGACGTGCCCGTGCGGTTCCTCTCGACCGGCCAGCGCAAGCGCGCCGCCATCCTCGTATCGAATGCCCGGGGCGCAGGCCTGTGGCTGCTCGACGAACCGCTCAACGGACTGGACGCTCAGGCCGGCTCCGCCTTCCAGCGCCAGGTCGCGGACTACGTCTCCCGCGGCGGAATCGCCGTGATCGCCTCGCACCAACCGTTCGACGTGCCGGGGATGCGGCGGCTCGAACTCGCGGACTACGCGCCGTGAGCGTCGTCGCGGCGCTGCTCCGGCGCGATCTCGGACTGATGTTCGGCGGTGCAGGTCGAGGGGCGACGCTGCTTCCGGTGCTGTTCTTCATCGCGGTGGCGATGCTCTACCCGTTCGCGGTCGGCCCGGCGCCCGAGCTGCTTGCACGCACGGGCGGCGGCGTCGTGTGGATCGCGGCGCTGCTCGCCTCGATCCTGCCGCTCGACCGCCTCCTCGCGCGAGACGTCGAACGCGGCGTGTTCGACCAGCTCTACCTGCGTGGGGTGGCCGACGAGTTGGCCATCGCCGTGCGCCTCATCGCACACTGGCTCAGCTTCGGGCCGCCGCTGATGCTTGCGGCGATACCGGCCGCGATGCTGCTCGGGCTCGACGCAGCGGCGCTGCGGACCGTCGAGCTCGGCTTGCTCGCGGGAACCCCGGGACTGGCCGCGATCGGCCTGATCATCGCGGCGCTGACGGTCGGGCTGCGCGGCGGGGCGGCGCTGTCGGGACTGCTGCTTATCCCCTTGGCCGTGCCGCTGCTGATCTTCGGCGCGGGCGCGCTATCGACCGGCGGCAACGCCGGGATCGCACTGGCGGCGGCGATCAGCCTGGTGCTCGTGGCGATCACGCCGTTCGCCGGGGGCGCTGCAATTCGGGCGGCGAGAGAGAATTAGATTGGTGCGCGGCGACTGGCGGCCCCGCTTCATCCTGGATCGAAAGGGCCGCAACCCTGCCGCTAGTACTCAGGCGTAAGGCGGCTTGTGCAGCCCCTTGGGGCTCAGCGTGAAGATTTCGCAGCCGTCCTCGGTAATCCCGATCGAGTGCTCGAACTGCGCCGACAGGCTCTTGTCGCGTGTCACCGCGGTCCAGCCGTCGCTGAGCAGCTTTACCGCCGGCTTGCCGAGGTTGATCATCGGTTCGATCGTCATGAACATGCCGGGCCGAAGCTCGGGCCCGGTGCCCGCCCGGGCCGCGTGGACCACCTCGGGGGCATCGTGGAACAGGCGACCGAGGCCATGCCCGCAGAAGTCGCGAACGACGCCGTAGCGGAACTGCTCCGCATGGGCCTGGATAGCCGCGCCGATGTCGCCGAGGCGTGCGCCGGGCTTGGCCTGCGCGACGCCGATCATCAGGCATTCGTAGGTCACTTCGACCAGCCGGCGAGCCTTGAGCGGGACGTCGCCGACGAGGTACATGCGGCTCGAATCGCCGTGCCAGCCGTCGAGCAGCGGGGTCACGTCGATGTTGACGATGTCGCCCTCGCGCAGCGTCTTCGACGAGGGAATCCCGTGACAAACGACGTGATTGACCGAGATGCAGCACGAATGCGTGTAGCCGCGGTAGCCGAGCGTCGCCGGTACCCCGCCGCCGTCGAGCGTCATCTCGCGCACGACCCGATCGATCTCTTCGGTCGAGACTCCCGGACGGACGACGTCGACCATCGCGTCGAGAATCTCGGCGGCCAGGCGGCCTGCCCTGCGCATGCCCTCGAATCCGTCGGGACCGTGGAGCTTGATCGTGCCGTCGCGGTAGACGGACATGTCAGCGGTGACGTGCTGGTACTCGGTCATGGACGCCATGTAGGGGGAAAGGTGCTCAATTGCGAGCGCTGAAGGCTTCGCGGTATTCGGGCTTGACCACGGCGAGTACGGCGTCGTCGATCGGCAGGCTTACTTCGTACGCGCCCTCGGCGTAGGGTCCGGCCACGTACGGGCCGGCGTAGAGCGTCAGGCGGTCGAAAGTGCGGCGGTTGGACGAGCCGACCAGCACCTTGAGCTTGGAAATGTCGGGGCACTGGTCGAACTCGTCGTCGGAGTCCTCGGGCACCGGCGCGCCACGACGCTTGGCCCGCTCCTGGTCGAGGCGGTCGCAGAAGCGGTCCCCGAGAGCCTCGCCCAGCGCGGCCGGGGAAGTGAACAGGGCTATCGCATCGACCGAGCGCTCGGCCTCCTTGTCCCACACCAGCGAGCGAATCGTCTGGTTCCCGTGAGCGCCGCCGGTGTAGGTCGCGACCTCGGCAGACATGCTGAGCCAGCCCGGCAGGTCGCTTACAACCTTCCATTCGGCCGAATAGCTGAACTTGTTGTACGGGAACCCTTCGTCCCGTGCGGCGCGGCGGGCGGCCGCCGCATCGGCGGCGAGGTCCTCGCGCTGTTCGGCGAGATCGACGTCGAGCAACGAGGCCAGTTCGACGATACGCCCCGCCTCGGCCGGATAGCTGTACTCGAACAGGAAATCGTCGGTTTCCTCGGCAACCGAGCGCGCACCGCTGCTCTCCACGGTCTCGGTCTCCGTGGGAGTCGGAGAGGGGGCGGCCGTCGCCGCCGGATCCGTGGCGTCACCGGCCGTGTCCGGATTGCAGGCCGCCAGGGTGCCCACGAGGGCCAGGGCCCAGATCGATCGCATCATTGCCCCGCCTTCCCAAAACGCGCGCGAACGGGCAAGCGGCAATCCATGAACAGGCACGAATTGATCCAGCCGGACCGCGGCCAGGAAGCGATCGCGATCCACCTCGTCAACAAAGACGGCTTCGCCGCGTTCACGCAGGGACTCAGCGCGACGCAACGGGCCGCGCTCGCGGGGCAGAAGTTCACCGGCGGAGGCTACCAGGTGGCCATCGTGCCCGACGGCGACGGCTGGTTCGCCGTGGGTGGAGTGAAGGATCCGGCGACGCTTTCGAGCTGGTGCCTGGCCAAGCTTGCCGAGGAGCTTCCGGCCGGGACCTATCGCCTGGCGAACGGCGCGCCGGGAGCCGCGCTGCACGGATGGCAGACCGCGCAATACCGGTTCACTCGCTATCGCGAGGAGAAGGAACCGCAAGGGCCGCGGGTGCTGCTGACTCGCGAGCCGAAAGCGATCGAGCCGGCGCTGGCCGAAGCGCGTGCGGTCGCCTGGGTGCGGGACCTCGTCAACACGCCGGCCGAGGACATGGGACCGGTTGCCCTCGAGGCCGAAGCCGAAAAGCTCGCCAAGGCGCACGGAGCGAAACTCTCGGTGACCAAAGGCGAAGCGCTCGAGCGCGAGTATCCCCTCGTCCACGCCGTGGGCCGTGCTGCCGGGCGCAGCCACGCGCCGCGGCTGATCCACCTGACCTGGGGAGACGAGGACGCGCCGGTGCTTGCGCTCGTCGGCAAGGGCGTCTGCTTCGATTCCGGCGGCCTCGACATCAAGCCGGCGTCCGGCATGCTGCTGATGAAGAAGGACATGGGCGGCGCCGCGCATGCGCTGGCGCTGGCCGGCCTCGTCATGGGAGCAGGGCTCGGCGTGCGGCTGCATTGCCTGGTTCCAGCGGTCGAGAACGCGATCTCCGGCAACGCGTTCCGGCCGGGAGATGTGCTCAGGAGCCGCAAGGGACTGACGGTCGAAATCGGCAATACCGATGCCGAGGGGCGGCTCGTGCTGGCCGACGCGCTCGCGCGCGCGAGCGAGGAAAAGCCCGAACTGGTCATCGACTTCGCCACGCTGACCGGGGCCGCGAGGATCGCGCTCGGCCCGGACCTGCCCGCGCTGATGGCGCGGCGTGACGAGACCGCCGAGGCGCTCCTGGCCGCGGGCAAGGCGCACGACGACGAATGCTGGCGTCTGCCGCTGCCCGAGGCTTATGCCGAATGGCTCAAGTCCGACATCGCCGACACCAACAATGCGCATGCCAACGGCTTTGCCGGCGCCAGCGTCGCCGGGCTGTTCCTCGACAAGTTTGTCGGCGAAGGCCTCGACTGGGCGCACTTCGATACTTTCGCGTGGCGGCCAAACGCCAGGCCGGGCCGGCCGAAAGGCGGCGATGCGCTCGGCCTCAGGGCCGCGTGGCACATGCTCCGCGACCGATTCGGATAGGAGCACTGGTCGCCGCACGGGAACGATCGCTTCACGCCACCGCTTGCTCCCCCGGGCCGCCGCGTCTAATCGCGCGCCAGCACGAAATCCGCAGGTACCAACGATAGCAGAGCATCCCGACAGCACCCCGCAAGGGCCGTTCGCGCTTACCGGGCCCACGCCCAGGGCGGACCCGCGCACAGAGCCGCTGCGCGGGGACCTCGCGCACATCGGCCTCGCCGGGAAATACTTCGTCCCACACTACGCCGTGCCGCAACCGCGCACCGTGATGCCGGGCGGCGCCACGCTGTTCGCGGCGCCCGCGGAAGGCGCCGAAGAGATCTGCTCCCTGATGGAAGGCGACAGCTTCGAGGTGCTCGACATCACCGGGGGCTGGGCTTGGGGATGCCTGGGTCTCGGCGGCCCGGTCGGCTATGTCCACCTCGACCGGCTCGAGGCACTGCTCTGATGGTACACACGGTCTTCATCGACGGCGCCGCCGGGACGACCGGACTCGAGATCGCCGATCGGCTTGCCGGACGGCCCGAGTTTGCGCTGGTGACGCTCGACGAGGCGCGCCGCAAGGATCCCGCAGCCCGGCGCGAGGCGCTCAACGACGCCGACTTCGCTATCCTGTGCCTGCCCGACGATGCGGCGCGTGAGGCGGTGGCGCTGATCGATCCGGAAAGCAAGGTGCGGGTCATCGACGCCTCGACCGCGCACCGCGTGGCACCGGGATGGGTCTACGGCTTTCCCGAGGTCGTCGGTCACACAGTCGTGGCCGAGGCGCAGCGCGTGTCAAACCCCGGATGCTATTCGACGGGGTTCATCGCGCTCCTCGCCCCCTTGGTGCGCGCCGGACTGCTCCCGGTCGACTGGCCCTACACCTGCAACGCCGTCTCGGGCTACTCGGGCGGCGGCAAGTCGCTGATCGCACGTTTCGAGGGAGATGCCGACATCGCATGGCGCGGCTATGCGCTGGCGCTCGGGCACAAGCATGTCCCCGAGATGCAACACCGCTGCGGGCTGTCGCGTGCCCCGCTGTTCGCCCCGGCCGTGATCCCCGCGCACCGCGGGATGGTGGTCGAGGTGCCCTTGCCGCTTGCCGCGATGCCCGGCGCCGGCACACCCGAGGCCATGCGCGAGTGGCTCGCCGCGTTCTACGGCGCGGGCCGCGTGGTGCGGATGGGCGCGACGCCAAGCGACGGCGAGCTGTTGCTGCGGCGTTCGGCGGAGCCGAACGACGCGATGGAGCTCTACGTCTTCGCTTCGCCCGATGGCACGCAGGCGCGCCTCGTCGCCGTGCTCGACAATCTCGGCAAGGGCGCCAGCGGCGCGGCAGTGCAGTCGCTCAACCTGATGGCAGGGCTCGACGAGACCGCCGGCCTTCGTCTGTGATGCCCAAATAAGCGGCAGCAATTGCCTGAAACTTGCACATTATCGGCTGTCGCGGGCGTGCAATATCGCGTCCCGAGCGGCAGCTGAGCCACGCGGATCGTTGCGATTCCGCCCTTTCGCGGCGAGGCGCGATTGTCTACCTCCGGCGACAGCGCCTTGGCACGATTCTTGAAGAACAGTGTCGGGGGATGGTGAAAGCCGTCCGGCGTTCGCGCGCCCGGACCAGACTTGGGCAGGGGACCAGTGAAAAAGATCGAGGCCATCATCAAGCCGTTCAAGCTCGACGAAGTGAAGGAGGCGCTGCACGAAGTCGGAGTCTCGGGGATCACCGTGACCGAGGCCAAGGGTTTCGGCCGGCAGAAGGGACATACCGAGCTGTACCGGGGCGCCGAGTACGTCGTCGATTTCCTGCCCAAGGTGAAGCTCGAGGTCGTCGTGCCCGACGCCCAGGCCGAACAGGTCGTCGAGGCGATTGCCGCGGCCGCGGCGACGGGGCGCATCGGCGACGGCAAGATCTTCGTCTCGAACGTCGAGTCCGCGCTCCGCATTCGCACGGGCGAGAAGGACGAGGCTGCGATCTGAGTTTTTCGCCCTCCCGTGCTCACCGCACTCGCGGGGAAGACGGGAGGGGACGGGGGCAGGCCGACGCCCGCTTCCCGGTTGCTTACGCTTACCCCTCCGCGTCGGAGGGACCATTCAATTAGCCCCACCCTGGACGGGAGGGGACAAGTCCAGGAAGGAAAACCATGGCCAGTGCAGCGGACATCGTGAAGCGGATCAAGGAAGAGGAGATCGAGTGGGTCGATCTTCGCTTCACCGATCCCAAGGGCAAGTGGCAGCACCTGTCGATGGTCTCGAAGGTCATCGACGAGGACACGCTCGAGGAAGGCCTGATGTTCGACGGCTCGTCGATCGCCGGCTGGAAGACGATCAACGAGTCCGACATGATCCTCAAGCCGGACCTCGACGCAGTGTGGATCGATCCCTTCAGCGCCACGCCGATGATGATCATCAACTGCGACATCGTCGAGCCGTCGACCGGCGAGCTCTACGGGCGTGACCCGCGCTCGACCGCGAAGCGCGCCGAGGCCTATCTCAAGTCGACCGGCATCGGCGACACGGTCTACGTCGGCCCCGAGGCCGAGTTCTTCATGTTCGACGACGTCCGCTTCGAGGACGGCTATGCCGGCTCGGGCTACCAGATCGACGACGTCGAACTGCCGACCAACACCGGCTCCGAGCTCGAGGGCGGCAACCTTGCCCACCGGCCGCGCGCCAAGGGCGGCTACTTCCCGGTCGCTCCGGTCGACAGCGCGCAGGACATCCGTGGCGAGATGGTCTCGACCATGCTGCAGATGGGCCTACCGTGCGACAAGCACCACCACGAGGTGGCTGCCGCGCAGCACGAGCTCGGCCTGACCTTCGGCACGCTGGTCGAGACCGCCGACCGCATGCAGATCTACAAGTACGTCGTGCACATGGTCGCGCAGGCCTACGGCAAGACCGCGACATTCATGCCCAAGCCGATCAAGGACGATAACGGCAGCGGCATGCACACGCACATGTCGCTGTGGAAGGACGGCAAGCCGCTGTTCGCCGGCAACGGCTATGCGGGCCTGTCGGACACCTGCCTCTACTACATCGGGGGCGTGATCAAGCACGCCAAGGCGCTCAACGCGTTCACCAACCCGACCACCAACAGCTACAAGCGGCTGGTGCCAGGCTTCGAGGCGCCGGTGCTGCTCGCCTACTCGGCCCGCAACCGCTCGGCCTCGTGCCGCATCCCGTACGGGTCGGGCGAGA
Source organism: uncultured Sphingomonadales bacterium (assembly GCA_937898525.1). Lineage (GTDB taxonomy): Bacteria > Pseudomonadota > Alphaproteobacteria > Sphingomonadales > Sphingomonadaceae > Croceibacterium_A. The sequence continues at coordinate 54,955 of CALCBC010000010.1, read as the reverse complement.
AGGCGAAGCGCGTCGAGTTCCGCTTCCCCGACGCGATGGCCAACCCCTACCTCGCCTACTCGGCGCTGCTGATGGCCGGTCTCGACGGGATCCAGAACAAGCTCCACCCGGGTGAAGCGATGGACAAGAACCTCTACGACCTGCCGCCGGCAGAGCTCGCCGAGGTTCCGACGGTGTGCGGCAGCCTGCGCGAGGCGCTCGAATCGCTGCAGGCCGACCACGAGTTCCTGCTCAAGGGCGACGTGTTCTCGAAGGAGCAGATCGACGCCTACTGCGAGCTCAAGTGGGAAGAAGTCAGCCGGTTCGAGACGACTCCGAGCCCGGTCGAGTTCGACATGTACTACAGCGCCTGATCTGGGGGGATCGCGCTGCACGAGGGGCGTCCGGAGCAATCCGGGCGCCCTTTTTGCTGCACGCCGCTCAATAGTCCCGCCGGTACTCGGCGCGGACGCTTTGTCGGCCGATCGTGCTGACGCTGGCGAGAAGCGAAAGCCAGCTGGTCACCCGGAATTCGACCTCGGTAGCGCTGTAGCCCTGTCCGTCGGTGATCAGCTCCCCGTAGAAGCGGCGGCCGAAGTTCTTGCCGAGGGCGATCGCGGTGCGGCGGTCGAGCGCCGGATCGGCGGGAACGATACGCAGTCGATCGAGACCGATCGAGGTCCGCAGCTGGTTGATCGGATCCATCCCGCCGCCGCCGCGCAGGCTGGCCACCGCCGCGCCGAGCTGAAGCGCGTCGGTCGCCGAAAGGTTGGCAATCCCGTCGCCGAACAGCATGCGGGCCAGCAGTTCCTCCTCGGGCAGCGCCGGCACCGAGCTGAAGGCAATCTCCGGCAGGCTCGAGTTGCCGGTGACGGTCACCGCCACACTGAGCCCCTCGACCTCGGTCTCCGCGCGTATGTCGAGACGCGGATCGGGCGGTGATTCTCCGGTGAAGTAGATCGTCCCGCGGGTCATCTCGAACCGGACGCCGGCGAAGGAATAGAACCCCTGGCGCGGCACGACCCGTGCCTCGCCGTAGATCCGCGGGCTCTCGGTCGTGCCGCGCAAGCGGATGTCAGCGCTCCATTCGCTGTCGAGCCCCATCCCGTCGACCGCGACGCCGCCCGGGGCTGTGGCGTCGATCAGGTAGCGCCAGGGCGCGCTCGGGGCGGTCGCCGGGCGGATGTCGGGCGGCAGGTTGATCTCGCGCGTTCGGATGTTCGGCAACTGCTGCGCTTCCGCCGCCACACCAAGCTGCCAGCGGGCGTCCGACAGACGCAGCCGTCCGGCGATCGTCCCGCCGATCCCATTCGACACGATCCGCATGGGCCCCGTCACGGTGGCGCCCATGTTCGAGAGGTCGAGGATCTCGGCATTGCGCGCCGCCAGCCGGATGTCGATCCGCGGGCCCCGCCCGCCGGTCATTCCGGCGAGGTCGACGAAGCCGCTGCCGCTGACGGCACCGCCGTTCGGCGCGGTGCCCGCAAAGCTCGCCAGCTGCAGCCGCGAGCCGGAGAAGCGGCCGCGTGCGCGGACGTTGCGGATGTCGGTACCGGTCAGCGCGCTCTGGACGCGGAGCGCATCTCCGGCGAGCGAGCCTCGCACCTGCGGGTTCGCCAGCGAACCGGCCACGTCGGCCGCCACCTGGACCCTGCCCGAGAGGTCAATCAGGTCGAGCGCCGAAAGCCGCCACAGCGCGTCCGCCGGGCCGTCGAAGCGCAACTGCGCAAAAAGGTCACCGCCATAGAGCCGGTCGGCCAGGCCACCCGTCTCTGCCAGGTTGGCGATGCGGGCCTGGAAGCGTCCCTCGGTTTCGCCATTGTCCTTCATCACCGCCCGCGCCTGCAGCAGGCTCGGCGAGAGCCGCGCGACGAGCGCGAGGTCGATCGGCCGCGAAGTCAGCACAAGGCCAGACCGCGTGAGGTCGTCGACCAGCACGCGGGCTTCGCCGGTCGGGACGCCGTTCGGGCCTGCACCGAGATCGACGATGCCCGAAACCGTGCCGCCGAGCCCGAGATCGGCCCCGGCCGCGTCGAGCAGCGACAGCGGCATCCTCGCCAGGCTGAGGCGACCCTGCGGCGGTTCCTCGCCCCCGAAGCGCCCTTCCGCGAGCATGAAGCCGCCGCCAAATCCGAGCTGGGTCTGCTGCAGCTGCCAGCCGCCGTCAGCAGTCTTCAACAGTACCGCCCGGCGTGGCATCGTGATGTCGCGCCCGGCGTAGTCCCCTCGTGCGCCCACCGCGATACGCTCAGGCGCCACCTCGCCGGTCAGTTGCAACGCGAAGCGGCTCGACCTCCGCCCGGTCACCGAGGCCTGGAACGTACCGCTCCCGTTGGTCACCTCGGCGCGGCCCGCGAAGCGGCCAAGGAACAGCGACCCGTAGTTGACACCGCCGCCGCGCGCGCTGCCGCTGACGGTCCAGTTGCCGCCGCCCACAGTGCCGCTGACGTCGATCGTCGCCTCGGCGATCGCCAGCGGCGTGGCTCCGCCGAACGTGGCGTCGTCGGCAGTCAGGGCGATGTCGAAGCCCTGCCCGCCCCCGCGCGGCACAAGGACCACGGTCCCGTCGATCCCGCCGCCGGCCAGAGTCAGCGTGCCCGCGACGGCTTCGTCGTCGAGCGTCAGCTCTCCGGTCACCGAGGTGCGCGAGATCTCGAGCCGCTCGATGCCGATCCGCGTCGGGCCGCCTTCGGGCATCGTCAAGTCGACGAGCCCGTCGAACGGCCCGAGCGTTGACTGGCCTTCGGTCTCGATGCGGAACCCGTCGGGCGTGGGCGCCAGCGCGATGCGCACGTCGCGCAGCCCTGCCGGGGGATAGGGATTGGCGAACACCAGCGTGGCCGTGGGACCATCGTCGGCCAGCGCGGCTTCTACCGTGAACGGGCCGTATTCGACGTGGCTCCCATTCCCGGCGAGCGTGGTTCGGCCCTGCTCGACACGCCCGTCGACGGTAAGCGTCAGCTTGCTTGCGGTCAGCCGCGTGCGGTCGAACACGATCGGCCGGCCGGAACCGAGCGTGACGCCGCCCTGGAAGCGGATGTTTTCGCCTGCGACGTTGGCCAACGTGGCGTTGGTCACCCGCGGCATGCGCCCGGCGAAGTTCGCCTGCAGCGACCACGGAACCGCATTGCCGATGCGGAATACGATCTTCGCCCCGGCATCGACCGTGCCGAGGTTCTCCAGCTCGAGGCCGCGCGCCTCGACCGGCCCGGCGAGCGCGTAACCGCCGCGTGCGATGTCGCCGCGCAGCGTGAGGTCGGCGGCCATGCCCGGGAACCGCAGCTGGAGATCGTCTGAGGTCAGCTGGTCGCCGGCGAGGACCATCGTGCCCCGCAGTCGTCCGCGGACGAGCCGCGGGTCGATCAGCGCATTGCCGCTGGTGATCCGCGCAACCGACGCGTCGAGCGGCAACACCCAGCGCGTTCCGTCGTACGTCAGCGTGCCGCGCTCGGCGAGTTCGTGCAGCACGGTGCCGCCCAGGTCGGCCTCGCCCACTGTCAGTTCGAACGGCGCCGAGAAGCCGCGGAACGGGCCGTCGAACGTTGCGCGCACCACGGCATCGCGGAAAGTGAGCCCGGGGCCGAACAGCTCCGAATCGAGCAGCACGAGCTGTGTCTCGAAGTCGTCGAAGGCGTTGTTGCCAAGGTCGAGCGCGCCCTCGGCATCGAGGCTGACCCCGCGCCCGCGCACCGCGAGGCTACCGTCGAGCACGCTATCCTCGAGCGTGCCCACGGCCGCCAGCGACACGACCTCGCCGAGCGCCTGGGCCGGAAGGCCCGTCAGGTATCCACCCGGCCGGGCCTGGCCGACGATGCGGTACAGCCCGCCGCGATTGGTGAGCTTCAGCGCGAGGACGCTCGCGCCGTCCTGACTGACCACGAACGCCCCGTCCCACGCCTCCCACGATCCGTGGCCGACCATCCGGGCACGCGAGTCCACCTCGCTCCCGGTGAGGCTGGCAAGAAGCCCGCCCGCCGGCGCGCGGTAGTCGAGGTCGAGATCGAACCGGTCGCCGTCGGGCATCGCGTCGACCAGCGCCGTGAACGTGTCCCCGCCGCCGAGGTCGCCATCGGCGTCGAGCAGCACGCGCCCGTCGCGGACGTCGGCCTGCGCGCGGAAATCGACAAGGCGTTCTTCGCCGAGCAGGCCCCTGGCGACGGTCAGGTCGTCGATCACGAAGCGGTCGATGCGGATGTCGAAATCCGGCAGGATCGGCGCGTCGGGATCGCCGGGCTCGAGTTCGGGCGCGGCATGGAGCGTGCCCTCGTGGAGAACGAGGTGACGCACGTCGAGTCCCGTGACGAAGAACTTGAGCGGCCGCCAGTTGAGGTCGACTTCAGGAACTTCGAGGAACAGCGTGCCCTCCGCATCGCGCAACTTCACGTCGAACAGCGTCGCGCTCCACAGTACCGAACCTTCGATCCGCCCAACCTCGACCGACAGTCCGGAGGCCGGGGCATAGGCGGCGATCCGCTCGGCAATCCACTGCCGTCCCCAGCCCGTATGCAGCCAGGCGATCACCAGGGCGAAAAGGACGAGCAGCCCCGTAAGCGCGATACCGAGCCACCGGAGGAGGCGCCGCGTGCGCCAGAAGCGCGGCGAAGGAGGCGCCCCAGTTTCAGCCGCGGGATGGTCGCCGACAGCCATCAGAACGCGTGTCCCAGCGCGACGTAGACGCCGACATCGGGGTCGCCGGGCCCCGGGTTGAGCGGAACCGCGAGGTCGAGCCGCAGCGGCCCGAAACTCGTGTAATAGCGGACGCCGATCCCCGCGCCGAACTTGATCTCGTCGAAGCTGGGGGTGGCCCCTTCACCCACCGTCCCGGCATCGACGAACGGCACTACGCCCAGCGCGCCGTCGAACAGGCCGGTACGGATGCGCGCCTCGGCCGAGAACTCGATCAACGAGCGGCCCCCGGAGGGGTCGCCCAGGCTGTTGCGCGGCCCGATCCCCTTGTAGGCGTAGCCGCGCACCGATCCTCCGCCGCCCGCGTAGAGCCGCCTCGAAGGTGCGATCGCGCCGAGCGGTGCGCCCGGAATGCTCGCAACCCGGGTGCGAGCGGCCAGGACCACGTTGTCGCCGGCCGGCAGGTAGTAGCTCGCGTCGAGCTGGCCGCGCAGATAGAAGCTCTCCACGCCCTCGGTCCGCGACACCTCGGGCGAGAGACGCAGGCTCACGCGGAACCCGCGGGTCGGGTCGAGCAGGTCGTCCGAGGTATCGAGCTGGGCGTAACCGGGCAGCGCGGCGATGAAGAAGGTCTGCGGGGGACCGAGATTGCCGTTGGCGTCGCGCTCGCGTTCGCGCGTCGCGACCAGTTCGAGGCCGGCCGAATAGCTGAGCGGCTTCTGGAACAGCAGCGTGCTGACCCGCTCGTAAGTACCGACGAGCGACACCGTGCGGGCATCGTAAGCCTCGTAGTCGATCGTGCTGGCGAAAGCGTCGAGCGTGAGAATCTTGTCGCGCCCGCCGAAATTGTTCTTGCGGAACGTCACGCCCAGCAGCTGTTCCTCGGTGCCGGCGATGCCTCTGACGCGCAGCATGCCCTCGGGCGGGAACAGGTTGCGGTGCTCCCAGCTGCCCTCGACCTTGAAGCCTTCGCCGGTGCCGTAGCCGATCGCGCCGGCGAGCGTGCGCAATTTCGCCGGTGTCATCTCGACCGCGATGTCGACCGTACCCGGCTCGCCCGGGGCCGGCGGCTCGACCTCCACCGGGGTCAGGGTGACCGTGCTGACCAGCCCGGTCGCGAGGATTGCCCGCCGCAGGTCGAGCTCGAGGCTGCGCTGGTAGAGATCGCCGGGCTCGAACCGGGCAATGTCGGCGAGGTGCTCGCCCGAGAGAAACTCGGGCATGTTACTGGTGACCGTGCCGAACGCGTACTTGCCGCCCGGCGTCACCGGCATCGTCAGGTCGCCTTCGTCGCGGTCGTGGTCGACCAGCAGCTCGGGCTCGGAAATGGCCGCAAACGGGTAGCCGCCTTCGCCGAGTGCGAGGTCGAGGTCGTAGCGCTCCTCGACGATCTTGTCCGCCAGCAGCGGGTCGCCGCTGACGATCTCGAAGGCCGAGCGCAGCGCCGGATGGTCGGCACCCGCGGCTTCGAGACCGGTAAGGTCGACGGCGCCGAAGCGGTACTGCGGCCCCGGAACGATGCCGAACCTGACGGTCGGCCGCCCCCCGTCGGACGCCTCGTCTTCGCCGGGCTCGATCGCGCCGACCGAACGGAACACCTGCGCGTCGTAGTAGCCGTAGATCCGCAGCAGCCGGTTGAGCAGATCCTCGTCGGCCCGCGCCTGCGCGGCGAGGCGTGCGGCGTTGTCGTCGTCGTCGAGATCCTCGATCGTCGACAAGGCCCGGAAGCGGTCGAGGAATTCGTCGTGCTGCGGGAACAGCGCGCGCTCGCGCGGGAAGACCAGCACCAGTTCGTCGGAAATCCGTTCCTCGGCGCCCATCTCGACGCGCGGCAATTCGAGGTCGAAGTCGGCGAATTCGATGCCGGGTTCGGGAGCGAGCGGCTCGATCGGAGGCAGCTCGACCTGGTCCGGCCAGGGAATGTCGATCAACGGGGTCTCGGCTAGCGGCGAGTCGGGCTGAAGATCTCCGACCGCCTCGGCGGCCGCGGCCTCCTCCGGCGGCACGCCCTGCCCGGCCCAGGTTTCGGGGTCTTCCACGGCGGAATCGGGGATGAGCTCGCGCAGCTCGCGGTCGCTCGCGTCCTGGGCCGCAAGCGGCGAGGCCACGAGAGAGAGTGAGGCCGCGAATGCCGCGAGCGAGCGGAACACGCGCGCGAGCGCCGTATCAGACGAGCTTGTACTGCTTCTGGCCGCCCGGCGTGCCGTCCTTGCTGCCCCCCTCGACGAGCACGGCGTCGTCGCGCCGGGCGCTGGCGACTGCGGCAATGAGGGCCGACTGCTCCTCTTCGGAGAATCGCTGCCATCCGGTGGGCCCGAGCCGCTCGAGCGGACGGTAGCGGATCTTGTACTGCATGCGGGCCGACCCCTCGACCCAGTAGCCGAGGTAGACGTAGGGAAGCTGCGCTGCAGCGGCGCGCCGGATGTGATCGAGGATGATGTAGTTCCCAAGCCCCGTACGCGCCTCATGCTCCGGGTCATAGAAGCTGTAGATCATCGACAGCCCATCCCCCTGCCTGTCGGTGAGGCAGGCGCCGACGAGACGCCCTGGCTCTCCGTCCGCAGCAGGTTCCCGGTATTCAAGCACAAAACTCGACACGGCGGTGTGTTCCACCATGTCCGCGTAATCGATCTCGTCCATCGCGGCCATGCCGCCGCCCGGGTGCCGCTTGCTCAGGTAGCGCTGGAGAAGTTCGAACTGTTCCGCCGTCGCCCACGGCCGGCACTCGGTCACCACGAGGTCGCCGTTGCGCCGCATGTTGCGCCGCTGCTGTGCCGATGGCTGAAACTCGTTCGCCACCACGCGCACCGACACGCAGGCGCGGCAGTCGAGGCAGCTCGGGCGGTAGGCGACGGTCTGGCTGCGGCGGAAGCCGATTCGGCCGAGCGCATCGTTCAGCGCTTCAGCATGCGGCCCCTTGAGTTCGGTGAACACTTTCCGCTCGGTCTTCCCCGCGAGATACGGGCACGGCGCGGGGCTCGTTACGAAGAAGCGGGGAAATCGAACGGGGGCCGTCACGTGTCAGGCGGTCCTCAATGCACAGCCAATGGTCGAGCAGTCGACCCCCGGAAGAGTACGACCCCTGGGGGCGAGTGTGAAACACTATTAACCACAAAATCGGCGGATGGCAGCGCAAATTTCCACAATCCGGCGAACCTTTCGCCGAACCGCCCCGATCCGGGTCAACCGTGCCTCAATCCGCTAACTCGGATGCGATCAGTTGAGTTCCACCTGACTCACCGAATAGCCCTTGGCGCGCAATGCCGCGACGAGCTTGTCGAGCTGGGCGCGGTCGCGCGCCTCGCACTCGATGTCGGTCACGAGACCCTTGGCCGGCAGGTCGGTGAAGATGCGCTGGTGGAAGATCTCGAGGATGTTGATGTTGTGCGCCTCGAACTCCTGCATCACCTTGAGCAGGGCGCCGGGGCGATCCTGCAGCGAAATGCGCAGCCGCGCGAGGCGGCCCGAGCGCGCGAGGTCGCGCAGCAGCACGTTGGCAAGCAACCGCGTGTCGATGTTGCCGCCGGTCAGCACGAGGCCGACCTTCTTGCCGGCGAACCGCTCGCGATGGGCGAGCACCGCCGCGAGCCCGGCGGCGCCGGCCCCCTCGACCACGGTCTTCTCGATCTGCAGCAGCAGCGAGACGGCGTTCTCGAGATCGGCTTCGCTGACCAGCAGAATGTCGTCGACCACCCGCGCGACGACACGCGCGGTGAACGCGCCCGGCTCCTTGACCGCGATGCCCTCGGCAAGCGTGTCGCCTCCGCAGTCGAGCTCCTCGCCCCTGATCTTGCCGTACATCGACGGGAACAGCCGCGGCTGCACGCCGATCACCTCGACCGGCGGCTCGTGCGCCTTGGCGACCGTGCCCATGCCCGAAATCAGCCCGCCGCCGCCGATCGGGATCACCAGGGTCTCGATCTCCGGGGCGTCCTCGAGCATCTCGAGCGCCACCGTGCCCTGCCCCGCGGCTACCACCGGATCGTCGAACGGGTGGACGAAGGTCAGCCCGAGCTGGCGCTCCATGCTGCGCGCATAGGCGTAGGCCTCGTCGTAAGTCTCGCCCTCGAGGACGACCTTGCCGCCGACCGCCTCCGTCTGCAGCACCTTCACCGTCGGCGTGGTGCGCGGCATGACGATCGTCACGGGCACTCCGAGCCGGGTGCCGTGGTACGACAGGCCCTGCGCGTGGTTGCCGGCCGAGGCCGCGATGACACCGCGGGACTTCTGCTCGTCGGTCAGCATCAGCAGCGCGTTGAGCGCCCCGCGCTCCTTGTAGGCCGCGGTGAACTGCTGGTTCTCGAACTTGAGCCAGACCTCGGCGCCGGTGATCGCCGAAAGCGTCTTCGAATGCATCGTCGGCGTGCGCACGATCGCGCCGGCGACCCTCTCGGCCGCCGCGCGCACGTCGGCGACGTCAAGCGTGCCGGCGAGGGTCTGGGTCCCGTCCATCTGCGGCGCGCCGTAACCGAAAAACCCTGCCAAGGGAAATACCCGCCGGCAAAGATTGCCTTGCGCGGCCGAAGTCGGCACTTGAGGCCGCGATGACAGAAAGCAAGCGTATCGCCTTCCTCGGTCTCGGCACCATGGGCGCGCCGATGGCCGGCCACCTCGCCCGGGCCGGGCACCGGGTCACCGTCTGGAATCGCACGGCTGCGAGAGCTGAAGCCTGGCTGGCCCACCACGAAGGGCTCGACGTGGCGCTGGCGGCGAGTGCGGCGGACGCGGCAAGGGATCAGGACGCGGTCCTGACCTGCGTCGGCAACGACGACGATCTCGCCGAAGTCGTCCTCGGCGACGCGGGCGCGCTGGCAGCGATGGCGCCTGGAGCGCTCTACGTCGATCACACGACCGTCTCGCCCGCGATCGCCCAGCGGATCGCCGAGGCGGCGCAGGCGCGCGGTGTCCTCGCGCTCGATGCACCGGTCTCCGGCGGGCAGGCCGGCGCCGAGAACGGCAAGCTGTCGATCATGTGCGGCGGCACGGTGGAGGCGATGGAGGCTGCGCGGCCGGTGCTCGACGCCTACGCGGCTCGCATCGTCCACGTCGGCGAGGCCGGCGCCGGGCAGGCCTGCAAGGCGGTCAACCAGATCTGCATTGCCGGCGTGCTGGCCGGGCTGTCCGAAGGGCTCCGCTTCGCGCAGGCGGCCGGGCTGGATCTCGACAAGGTGTTCGAGGCGGTCTCGGGCGGGGCCGCGCAGAGCTGGCAGATGGACAACCGCTGGGCGACGATGGCGCGCGGCGAGTTCGACTTCGGCTTCGCCATCGACTGGATGCGCAAGGACCTCGCGATCGCCCTCGCCGAAGCCCGGGCGCACGACCTCGAGCTGCCCGTCACTGGCCTCGTCGATCGCTTCTATGCCGAAGTCCAGGCCAAGGGCGGCGGTCGCCAGGACACCAGCGCCCTGGTGCGGCACCTGCCGGAGGTGGCGAAGTGAACGGGTGGTTCACGCGGAGACGCGGTGACGCGGAGAAGAAGGAAGGAATCTCTCACACGGAGGCGCGGAGGCGCAGAGAGATCGTTCCGGCGGCCAGGCCGCCAGAAACTTCTGCACACCGCGGCAGCCATTGGCGCGACTCCACGTCTCCGCGTCTTCGCGTGAAACGCGTTTTCGCTGCACTTCTGGCGCTCACCCCCGCCCCGCTTCTTGCCGACACGCTGATCGACAACATCAACGGCATCACGGTCGAGCGCGACGGTACGGTCTCGCGCTTCACCGCGATGACGATCGACGAGCAGGGCCGCATCGTCGCGACCTACGGCCGCGGGGAGGATCCGCCGCGCGCCGATTACCGCGAGAATGGCCGCGGGCGGACGGTCGTGCCGGGGATGATCGATTCGCACCTCCACGTCATGGGGCTCGGGCTCGGACAGTTGGTGCTCGACCTCTCGGGCACGCATTCGCTCGACGAGGCGCTCGCGCGGCTCGCCGCCTATGCCGAGGCCAATCCCGATCGGCCGTGGATCATCGGCCGCGGGTGGAACCAGGAGACCTGGGGCCTCGGCCGATACCCCACCGCTGCGGAACTCGACGCGGTGGTGTCAGACCGCCCGGTCTGGCTCGAAAGGGTCGACGGGCATGCCGGGTGGGCCAACAGCCTCGCGCTGCAGGCGGCCGGGGTGACCGCGCAGACTGCCGACCCCCCAGGCGGCAAGGTCGAGCGCCTGCCGGGCGGGCGGCAGCCGGCCGGCGTCCTCGTCGATGCGGCGATGGAGTTGGTCGCTTCGAAGGTCCCGCCCCCGCGGGCGGACGACCGCGATCTCGCACTGCACAAGGCGCAGGAACGGCTGATCGCCCGCGGCGTCACGGCGGTTGCCGACATGGGCACCACGATCGAGGACTGGATGACCTACCGCCGCGCGGGCGACGCCGGGCGCCTGCGCATCCGCATCATGGCCTACGCCGCGAGCGTTCCCGAGATGGTGCTGATCGGCGGCTCGGGCCCGACCCCGTGGCTCTACGACGACCGGCTGCGAATGGGCGGAATCAAGCTCTACCTCGACGGCGCGCTCGGCTCGCGCGGGGCGAAGCTCAAGGCGCCCTATGCCGACGAGCCCGGCAACACCGGCCTGTGGCAGACCGACGGCACCGCGCTGCGCAACAACATGAGCCGCGCGGCGATGGAGAACTACCAGGTCGCGATCCACGCGATCGGCGATGCCGCCAACGCCGAGGCGCTGAACGCGATCGAGGAGCTTTCCGCCGACTACACCGGTGACCGGCGCTGGCGGATCGAGCACGCGCAGGTGGTCGATCCGGCGGATATCGCGCGCTTCGGACAGCACGGGATCGTCGCCTCGATGCAGCCGGTCCACCAGACTTCCGACCGGCCGATGGCCGAGGCCCGGCTCGGGCCCGACCGGCTCGCCGGCGCCTACGCCTGGCGCTCTATCCACGCCGCCGGCGCGCCGCTCGCGTTCGGCTCCGACGCCCCGGTCGAGGCGCCCGACCCGTTTGCCGGCATGGCGGTGGCGATCAGCCGCGAGGATGAAAACGGCGAACCGTTCGGCGGCTGGCAGCCGCTCGAAACCGTCACTCGCGAGCAGGCGCTGGCCGCCTATACCGCAGGAGCCGCCTACGCCGGTTTCGCCGAGGGCCGGTTCGGCCGCCTCGTTCCCGGAGAGCGGGCCGATTTCCTCGTGCTCGACGCCGACCCGCTGATGGCAAGCCCCGAGGACCTGCGACGCATCCGCGTCCTCGAGACGTGGATCGGCGGGGTCAAGGTGTACGACGCCGATGGCGCGCGTGGTGAACGATCAGCGGACGCGCCGGGGCGGTAGGCGATAGCGAATGTTCGGCTTCACGATGCTGGCGGCGTCGACGGGGCTTCGCCGCTTTCTGCCGGCGCAACTGGCGCAGGCGCCGGCAGCGCTTCGGCCTTTGCCTCCTCGCCCTCTCCTTCGCCTTCCTTCGCCTTGCGCATAAGCAGCAGCGAACCCTCGTAGAGCCCCATCATCGGGATCGCGAGGATGAGCTGCGAGACCACATCGGGCGGAGTGACGATCGCGGCGACGATGAAGATGCCAACGATCACGAACCGGCGCGACTTGGCGAACTGTTCGCGCGAAACCAGCCCCGCGCGGTTGAGCAGCAGCATCAGCACCGGGAGCAGGAAGCTGATCCCGAACGCGAGGATGAAGCGCATGACCAGGTCGAGGTAGTCACCCATCGCCGGCAGCGCTTCCTGGCTGAGCCCGGCGACCTCGCCCTGGAAACCGAGGAACCAGCGGAACGCGGTCGGCATGACGATGAAGTAGGCGAGCGACGCGCCGGCGATGAACAGAACCGGCGTCATCAGCAGGAACGGCAGGAAGGCCTTCTTTTCCTTCGCATAGAGCCCCGGGGCGACGAACGCCCACAGCTGGTTGGCGATGATCGGGAATGTGACGAAGAACGCCGCGAACAGTGCGACCTTTATCTCGACGAAAAACGCCTCGTAGAGCTTGGTGTAGATCAGGCGCGCATCGGCCCCGTCGGGAAACGCGCCGGCCAGCGGGCGCACGAGGATCGCGAAAATCTCGTCGGCGAAGTAGAAGCAGACTGCGAAGGCGACCGCGAGCGCGAGCACGCAGCGCACCAGCCGCGTGCGCAGCTCGATCAGGTGATCGAGCAGCGGGGCCTGCGTCTGGTCGATGTCCTTGATCTTGAATACCACTGCGTGCCTACGCTTCCGGCTTGTCGTCAGGCGAGCCTGGCGCCGCCCGCGATTCCGCGGCCACTGGCGGCACTTCCGGCTGCACGGGCCGCGACGGGTAGGCGCCCGTCGGCTCCATCTCCGGCGGCGCATCGGCCGGGTGCTCGCGCATGATCTTGGCGTTCTGCTCGGCCCACTTCTTCTCGAGCTCGGCCATTTCCGCCTCGCGGATCATCGCCTCGACCCCGCTACGGAAGTGCGCCGACATGCGCCGCATCTGCCCGATCCATTTCCCGGCGGTGCGAAGCGCGGCGGGCAACTCCTTGGGACCGATCGCGATCACCGCCACGATGACGATGAGCAGCAGTTCGCTAGGTCCGATGTCCAGCATGGCCGTGCCTTGGGGCCCCTCGGGGCGGATGTCTAGCCTGCCGTGGTCTCGCGGGCCGGCTCGGCCTTGGCCTCACGCACGACGCCATCGAGCGTCGGGGCGGCCGCGGACGAGTCGTCGGCCAACCCCTGGCGGAAGCTCTTCACTCCCTTCCCGACGTCGCCCATCATCTCGCTGATCCGGCCCCGGCCGAACAGGACGAGAAGGACGAGCGCAATGATCAGGATCTGGAACGGTCCGACGCTCACGGCGACTCTCCCGAATGATTGACGCGCCGATCTAGGCGCTCTGCTCGGGGTTTTCCAGCGGCTCGGCGTCTTCCGGGTCGTCCTGCCCCGCTTCGGGACCGGTCCGTCCGACCATCTCATCGAAGGCCTCGTCCACCGGGTCGAGCAGTCCGGCGGCCTTGAGCTCGTCGATCCCGGGGAGGTCCTTGCGGCTTGCGAGGCCGAAATGAGACAGGAATTCCGGCGTCGTGGCATAGATCACCGGCCGTCCCGGCACCTCGCGCCGCCCGGCCACGCGCACCCATCCGGCTTCCATCAGCACGTCGAGCGTCCCCGGGCTGGTCTGCACGCCGCGGATCGACTCGATCTCCGCGCGGCTGACAGGCTCGTGATAGGCGATGATCGCAAGGACCTCGGTCGCGGCGCGGCTCAGCTTGCGGACCTGTTCGCGCTCGCGCCGCAAGAGGTGGGCGAGGTCGGGCGCGGTCTGGAACTGCCAGCGCTTGCCGCGCTCGACCAGCCGAACGCCGCGGTCGGCGTAGTGCACCTCCAGCGTTGCCAGTGCCTCACGCACGTCGGCGCCGCCCAGATGCGTGGAGAGCTGCTCGACGGTTAGCGGCTCTTCGGAGGCGAACAGCGTCGCCTCGACCGCGCGGACCAGCTCGTCGGGGCGCGTCATGCCGGCACCCGCCGCAAGTGCAGCGGACCGAACGTGTCCTCCTGCCGGATCTCCGCCCTGCCGAGCCGCGCGAGCTCGAGCGCGGCGACAAAGCTCGACGCGAGCGCCGAACGCCGGAGCCGCGCGTCGGCATGGGCGGGCAGGAAGTCGCGTAGCTCGATCCAGTCGAGCCTGACGCCGAGCAGGGCCGAAACCCGCTCGATCGCAGTCTCGAGCGTCATGACCATACGGTCGCGAACCATGTGCACGACCGGCTCGTTGCGCGCCTTGACCTGAGCGTAGGCCGAAACGAGGTCGTACCACTCGCACTGCCACAGGGTCTTGCGGTCGATCCGCAGCCCCTCGGGCGCGCCGCGCAGGAACACGTCGCGGCCGATCCGGTCGCGCGCGAGCAGCCGCGCCGCCGCTTCGCGCATCGCGCCGAGCCGCTGCAGACGCAGCTGCAGGCGCAGCGCGAGTTCCTCGGGGCTCGGCTCTTCCTGCTCCTCCTTGGGTAACAGGAGCGCGGACTTGAGATAGGCCAGCCACGCCGCCATCACCAGGTAATCGGCCGCTATCTCCAGCCGCAGCGCCTCGGCGCGCTCGATGTAGGCGATGTACTGGTCGACCAGTGCGAGAATCGAGATTGCCTTGAGATCGACCTTCTGACGTCGCGCGAGATCGAGCAGCAGGTCGAGGGGCCCTTCCCACCCGTCGAGTTCGAGATAGAGCGCGGCATCGGCGCTCGGCGCCGCGCCGGGACCTTCCCAGTCTTCGGCCGGGGCCGTCTCGGGTTCGAACAGCGCGCCGTCCTCGGTCATGCGGCGTCCTTCGCCAGCTCGAGCAGGCTGTCGCGCTTCGCGATGAGGTACGCGCGCTCGTCAGGAGCAGTCGTTCCGGTGCCGGCGAGCGCGCGCTCGAGCCGCTCGACCGTCTCGTCCGCCATTGCCGGGAGGCGTTCGGCAATGCCGGTCATGTCGTTCATCTTCGCCCAGCAGTTGAGCACGATGTCGCAGCCTGCGGCGATGGCCCGCTCGGCGCGCTCGGGCACACTGCCAGAAAGCGCCTCCATATCGATGTCGTCTGTCAGCAGCAGGCCCGCGAAGCCGATACGCCTGCGAATGACCTCGCCGACGACGAACGGCGAAAGGGTCGCCGGGCGCTCGGCATCCCAGGCGGTGAAGCGCACATGCGCCGTCATGCCGATCGGCGCGCCGGCCAGCGTCCGGAACGGCTCAAGATCGGCTTCGAGCTCCACCTCGCTCGCCTCGACCGTCGGCAGCTCCTTGTGGCTGTCGGCCATGGCTCGCCCGTGACCCGGCATGTGCTTGATGCAGCCGGTGACCCCCGCGCGCCGTAGCCCGTCGAGCACCGCTCGCCCGAGCGCAGCCACCTGCATCGGCTCGCTACCGAGCGCGCGGTCGCCGATCACGTCGTGCGCGGCAGGCTGCCGCACGTCGAGCAACGGGGCGTAGTCGACGGTGATCCCGACTTCGGCGAGGTCGAGCCCGATCGCCTCGGCGTTGGCTCGCGCCGCCTCGATCGCGCTTGCAGGCGCAACCTGCCACAGCCTCGCGAACGCCTCGCCGGTCGGGAAGGCCTCCCACTCGGGCGGCTTCATCCGCGCGACCCGCCCGCCTTCCTGGTCGATCGATATGAGCAGCCGCTCGCGGCCGTGGATCGACCGCAGGTCGTCGGTTAGTGCGCGCAGTTGCGCCCGGTCGATCACGTTGCGGCCGAACAGGATGTACCCGGCCGGATCGGCGTCGCGGAAGAAGGCGCGCTCGTCGGCGGTCAACTCGGGACCGGCCAGGCCGAAGATCGCGGGCGTCATGCCCGAAAACTCGCAGGAAAGCGGAGTGGGGGCAAGTTTGTCCGCGGATGGTCATGTGGACAGTAGCCGACGGCTAGAAGCCGGTCCCGGCCGGCTGCTAGCGGATGAAGTATCCGGAAACCTTCCAGCCCCCGCCTTCTCGTACCATCACGAACGTCTCGATTGCCTCCCGGCTGGCGAACTCGGTCTGGAACTGGACGACCTCGTATTCGCCCGCGGGCGCTCCGGGCAGGGTATTGGTCCGTTGAACGGACAGCACCGAGCGTCCTGCCACCTTGCCCAGCGGCCCGCGCACCGGCCTGACCGCATCGGCCCATTGCTCGGCAGTCACCTGCGAGCGAAAGATCGCCGCAGCCGCGCGCCAGCTGTCCTCCCAGCGTCCGCCGTCGACCAGCGCGGCCCATTCGCGCGCAGCCGCCGATCCGGCGGACTCGGCCGCATCCGCCGCTGCAAGCCTGCGTTCGGCGCGCGGCGCGTCCAACGAAACGCCTGCCGGCAATCCGGTCGAGAGCATGACGGCAGCGACAACAATCAGCATGACAAGAACTCCTCCGACGAGCCAGGCACCCAAACGGCCCGCGCCCTGCCGCCTCTTGCCCGCATCGCCGGCGGTTCCGGCCACCCCAAATTCCTTGTCCCCAAACGATTTGGGGGTCGCGTGCTCGACCTCGCCGAGGAGCCTCGCCGCTTCGCGGCTGCTGGATACACCAAGCTTCCGCCGGCAATCGCGCAGCCGCTCGTTGATCGTGTGCACCGACAGGCCCAGCTCGCGCGCGATCGATTTCGCGTCGTGGCCGGCCAGCAGAAATCGAAGCGTCTGCTTCTCGCGCTCGCTCAGCGAGGCGAGCCGTTCGTGCATCCCGGACGTCGGCAAGGCCGCTATCGCTTGACCTGGCAGTCGCCCCCGGCAGCCTTGATGCTGCGGCACAGGGTCTCGGCCTCGGCGACCGTGCCGGCGAGCGCCTGCAGGCGATAGATCGTGCCGCTGTCCGCGGTGCCCTCGAGCACGCGGTGGTTGCGGCCCTGCAGCGCTTCGTACCGGCCCACGAGCTGATTCCAGCCGGCCTCGGCCTGAGCCCGTGTCGAATAGGCGCCGACCTGTACGCCGATACCGGTGACGGCCGGCGCGTCGGCCTGCTCGCGGTCGATGCTCGGCGCGGGCACAACGCCGCTGTCGGCGATCCGGCCCTCCACCCGCTGACCCTCGGCAACGTCGAAGCTGACGTCACCCGTACCTTCGACGACGCGGCCTCCGGCATCGGCCGGGCGGGTCTTGTAGGGTTCCTCGGGCGCCTCGATCGTGCTCCCGTCGGCGACAGCGGTTTCCGCGGAAGGTTCGCGCGTGAGCAGCCACAGCGCGCCGAGCACCACGACGATGGCCAGCAGGCCGATCGCCGCGAACGCCACGATGCGGCCCGTGTCGCTCCCCGGCTCTTCGTAGTCGTCGTCGGATTCGAGCCACGGTAGCCGCTCGTCGGCGTCGGCCAGCGTCAGCTGTTCTTCCGTTTCGATCGCGCCGTCGCCGTCGAGATCCAGCGGCGCCTCCCCCTCGCGACCAATGCCCGGCAAGGCCATGGCTAAAGCTCCTCGACCGCCTGAACCCCCAGGATCCCAAGTCCGTTGCGGATTACCTGCCCGATTTGGCCGGCGAGGAAAAGCCTTGCTCCGGTGAGCTCACGGTCATCGGCCAGCAGGATGCGCTTGCCCGGATCGTCGTTGCCCATGTTCCAGAATGCGTGGAACGCGGCGGCCAGGTCGTAGAGGTAGAACGCGATCCGGTGCGGCTCGCGCGCCTTGGCTGCGGCCTCGACCTCGCGCGGGAACTGCGCGGCGAGCTTGACCAGCGCGAGTTCGTCGGCGCCGAGCCGCTCGAGCGCCCTGTCCGACGGCTCGATGCCCTCGGCCGCGCCCTTGCGCAGCGTCGAATGGATCCGCGCGTGGGCGTACTGGACATAGAAGACCGGGTTGTCCTTCGACGCTTCGACCACCTTGGCGAAGTCGAAGTCCATCTGCGCTTCGGGTTTGCGGGTCAGCATCGTGAACCGCACCACGTCCTTGCCGACTTCCTCGACGACCTCGGCGAGCGTGACGAACGTGCCCGCGCGCTTCGACATCTTGACCGGCTCGCCCCCGCGCAGGAGCTGGACCATCTGCACGAGCTTGACGTCGAACGGGATCGGCCGCCCCTTGCCTTCCGACAGCGCGGCGACTGCGGCCTTGATCCGCTTGACCGTGCCGGCGTGGTCGGCGCCCCAGATGTCGATCAGCTCGTCGGCACCCTCCGCCTTCTGCATGTGATAGGCGAGGTCGGCGCCGAAATAGGTCCACGACCCATCGCTCTTGCGGATCGGCCGGTCCTGGTCGTCGCCGAACTTCGTCGAGCGAAACAGCGGCAGCTCGACCGGCTCCCAGTCCTCGACTGTCTTGCCCTTGGGGGCCTCGAGATGGCCATCGTAGACCAGATCGTGGGCGCGCAGCCAGGCTTCGGCCTCTGCAGGCTTGCCGGCACGCTGCAGCTCGGCCTCGGAGGCGAAGACGTCGTGGTGGATGCCGAGCTGGGCGAGGTCGGCCTTGATCTGCTCCATCATCGCCGCAACCGCGCGCTTGCGGAACAGTCCGCGCCATTCGTCGGCCGGGGCCTCGAGGTACTTGTCGCCGAATTCCCTCGCCAGCGCCTCGCCGACCGGCTTCAGGTACTCGCCCGGATAGAGCCCCGGCGGAATCTCGCCGATCTCGACCCCGAGCGCCTCGGAGTAGCGCAGGTAGACCGAGTCGGCGAGCACATCGACCTGCCCTCCGGCGTCGTTGACGTAGTATTCGCGGATCACCTGGTGCCCCGCGAACTCGAGCAGCGAGGCCAGCGCGTCGCCGACCACGGCGCCGCGGCAGTGGCCCATGTGCATCGGCCCGGTCGGGTTGGCCGAAACGTATTCCACATTGACCCGGCGGCCCGCGCCTAGCAACGAGCGCCCATAGTCGGCCCCGAGCGCGGCCACGGCCCGCAGTTCGCCGAGCCACACCGCATCGGCGAGACGCAGGTTGATGAAGCCGGGACCGGCAATCTCGGCGCTCGTGACCATGGCGTCGTCGACAAGCTTGCCCACGAGTCCCTCCGCGAGCGCGCGCGGGTTCGTGCCCGCGGGCTTCGCCAGCACCAGCGCGGCGTTGGTGGCGAGGTCGCCGTGCGCTGGATCGCGCGGAGGCTCGACGCTGACGCCAGCGCGGGGCAGGCCAGGCGGCAGGACGCCCTCGGCCTCCAGCGCGGAGAGGGCAGCGTCGATCTTCGCCGCGAAGGCGGCGTAGAGGGTCGGAGTTCCGGTCATCGGGCGGGCCGTTAGCGGTTTTGGACCGCCAGCGAAACTATCGCGTGGCGTTGTAGGCCAGTTGCTCTTCGGTCAGCTGGAAGCCGACCAGCAGCTCGAAGCTCGCGCGCGCCAGCGCCGCGCGAACCTCGGGCTCGCTCAGCGGGTCGATCGCCGCCTCGCGATCGCCGGCCCGGCGCCGCGCGGTGATCCGCTGGCGGACGTCAGCGGGGAGCGTCGCCGCGGCCCGGTCGATATAGGCGCCGGCCGTGCCGGTCGCCTGTGCGCGATCCTGACCGTCAGCGAACTGCAGTGTCACGGTTCCGACGCGCTTTGCGACAACGGCGTTGCCGCCGCGAATGACCGTCGAGAAATAGGGCAACTGGAGGGTCCGCGCGCCGCGCGTGTCGCGCCGCAGCGCGACGACATCGAACGTCGCCGTCGCATAGACCTGGTCGCCGGTATCGTCGCACTGGGTGCGCACGTTGGTCAGAGAGGCGGTGACGTCCAGCGCGTCGGCGGTTCGCGCGTCGGCGGGCGAGAACAGGGTCACGTCGCCGGTGAAGTCCGGCACGCCCACGGCGGGGCAGACGCTGCGCAGCGCGGTGATGCCGACACCCTGTTCGACCACGATGTCGCCGGCCCGGTTGCAGCCCGTGAGGGCGGCGGCGGCCACGGCGGCAACTAGCAGCGCTTTGCGAGCGGTCATCTCTGTCCCTTGTCCAAGTCGAGCCGGAGCCCTAGCCCTTTCGCCGGGCAGCGACAACCGCTAGAGCGGCCCGGATGAACGCCCCCTTTCAGACGCCCGCGCCCGACCAGACCCGCGCGCCGCTGACCGTGCTGATCGCCGCGCCGCGGGGGTTCTGCGCCGGCGTCGACCGGGCGATCGAGATCGTCGAGCGTGCACTCGAACGGTACGGGGCGCCGGTCTACGTGCGCCACGAGATCGTCCACAACCGCTACGTCGTCGACGGGCTCAAGGCGCGGGGGGCGGTGTTCGTCGAGGAACTCGACGAGGTCCCCGCCGGTGCGCCCGTCGTGTTCAGTGCTCACGGAGTGCCCAAGTCGGTGCCCGCCGAGGCCGAGCGCCGAGAACTCGACTATCTCGATGCCACGTGCCCGCTGGTGAGCAAGGTCCACCGCCAGGCGGAACGCCAGGTGGAAGCAGGCCGTCACATCGTCTTCATCGGCCACCGGGGCCACCCGGAAGCGGTCGGCACCTACGGCCAGGTTCCCGAAGGGCGGATGACCGTGGTCGAGACGCTCGAGGACGTCGAGGCGCTGACGATACCGGAAGACATGCCACTGGCCTACCTGACCCAGACCACGTTGTCGGTCGACGACACCGCGCAGATCATTGCCGCGCTGAAGGCGCGCTACCCCGAGATCGTCGGCCCCAAGGCCGAGGACATCTGCTACGCGACCTCCAACCGGCAGGCTGCGGTCAAGCAGATGGCTCCCGCCTGCGATCTGGTGCTGGTGATCGGCGCGCCGAACTCGTCGAATTCGCTGCGGCTGGTCGAGGTGGCCGAGCGCTGCGGCACGGCGGCGAAGCTGATCCAGCGTGCCTCGGACATCGAGCCCGGCTGGCTCGACGGTGTCGATACCGTCGGCCTCACCGCAGGGGCCTCGGCGCCGGAAGTTCTCGTCCGCGAAGTCGTCGAGCACCTGGGCCGGTCGCGCTTGGTCGAAGAGCGCCAGGTCGTTACCGCCGAGGAGAACATGGTCTTCAAGCTGCCGCGGCAGCTGATCGGCTGACCCGCCTGTGGCGGTCTACACCACGCTTTCCGCCGCGGAGCTGGCCAGGCTGGTCGCCGAATACGATGTCGGCGACCTCGTCTCGGCCAAAGGTATCGCCGAGGGCGTGTCGAATTCGAACTGGCTCATCGAGACTTCGACCGGCCGCTTCATCCTGACGATGTACGAGGCCCGGGTCGAGCTCGCGGACCTGCCGTTCTTCCTCGGCCTTCTCGACCATCTCGCGTCGAAGGGCTGCCCGGTGCCGCGCACGATCCATGACCGCGAGGGCGCGGCCTATCGCACGGTGCGCGGGAAGGCGGTTGCGCTGATCGAGTTCCTTCCCGGTGTCTCGGTCGACGACCCGAGCCCGGCTCAGGCGCGAGCCGTGGGCAAGGCGCTGGCGGGCATCCATCTCGCCGCCGCGGACTTCGCCGGCCGGAGGCCCAACGCGCTGTCACTGCAGCAGTGGCACGACCTGCTGTCGCATTGCGGCCAGTCGGGCCTGCAGGAGATCGATGCCGCGCTTCCCGAGCTCGTCGAACGCGAACTGGTCTACCTGACCGCGCACTGGCCGCAGGGCCTTCCGCGCTCGGTGATCCACGCCGACCTGTTTCCCGACAACGTGCTGCTGCTCGGCGACACCGTGAGCGGGCTGATCGATTTCTACTTCGCCTGCAACGACATCACCGCCTACGACCTCGCCGTCACTCACGCCGCATGGTCGTTCGGCAAGGACGGCAAGTTCCGGCGGGCGATCGCCGATGCGCTCGTCGAGGGATATGTCAGCCGCCGCCCTCTGTCCGACCCGGAATGGCAAGCGCTGCCCGTGCTCGCCAGGGGCGCCGCGATGCGCTTCCTCGCGACGCGCGCCTACGACTGGCTGAATACGCCGGCGGACGCGCTGGTCACGCGCAAGGACCCGATGGAATTCGCCCGCCGGCTGGAGTTCTATTCCCGCGAGGGCGAAAAGGCCTTTCGCGAGGCAGGCGCTTGAGCCAGTTGGGGCGGATGAAACATGTCGACATCTTCACCGACGGAGCCTGCAAGGGGAACCCGGGCCCGGGCGGCTGGGGCGTGCTGCTGCGGATGGGCCGGCACGAAAAGGAGCTGTCGGGCGGCGATCCGCACACGACCAACAACCGGATGGAAATGACCGCGGTCATCCGCGCGCTCAAGGCCCTCACCGAGCCTTGCGAAGTAACCATCCATTCCGACAGCCGCTACGTGATCGACGGCATGACGAGGTGGGTCGAGGGCTGGCAGAAGAAGGGCTGGGTCAACGCCAGCAAGAAGCCCGTCCGGAACGCGGACCTGTGGCACGAGCTGATCGAGGCGGCCGGCCCGCACCGGATTCACTGGCAATGGGTCAAGGGCCACGACGGGCACGCCGAAAACGAACGCGTCGATGCGCTCGCCTGCGCCGCTGCGGAGGCTGCTGGACGCTGACCGTCGGGGATCAGGCCGTGGTGTCGACCACCTCCGCTTCGGGACCGTTCTTGCGGATCGATTCGATCGCGTTCTTCGCGCTCGCCTTGGAACTGTAGCCTTCTGTCCAGAAGATCGTCTCGCTGTTGTAGACGAAGTAGGCGACGTACTCCCCCGCCTTGTTCCGGCGGATCTCGAACCGATGGGCCATGGCGTCCTCCCGAAGTTTCAGACTGGTCCAGTCTAGCGCCGCCGAACGAAACGGCTAGCCGAATCGCGTGGCCGCAAAAGCGGCGGCGTCGAGCCGCTCGGTCATCGCGTCGGACGGCAGGCCGAGCAGCAGCTGGGCTCCCAGCCGGGCGGCCGCCGGCGCCGTCTGGATGCCGAAGCCGCCCTGCCCGGCGAACCAGAAGAACCCCTCGCATCGCGGGTCGAAGCCATAGACCGGCCGCCGGTCCGGCGCGAAGCTGCGCAGCCCCGCCCACTTGTGCTCGACCGCGGCGATGCGCCAGTCGACCGCCTGCCCGAAGCGGTCGATCGCGATCGCGACGTCGAGCTCTTCCGGCGCGGCGTCGCATGGTGGGCTTGGGGTCTCGTCGTGTGGGCTCAGCCAGAGCTTGCCGTGTTCGGGCCGGAAGTAGAATTGCCCGTGAATGTCGATCACCAAGGGGAGATCGGACGGCGGCGGAGGGTCGACCCGCAGCTGGCAAACGGTCCTCCGGTACGGCGTCACGCCGAGCGGGCGAACGCCCGCGAGGCTGGCGACCTCGTCGGCCCAGGCGCCGGCGGCGTCGACCAGGATACGTGCCCGAACCTCACCCGCCGGGCCGAACGAAAGCCGCCAGCTATCCCCTTCGCGTTCAGCGGCGACGAGATGGGCCGACGTGCGGATCTCGACGCCGGCTGCGCGCGCCTGCGCGAGATAGTGCTGGTGCAGGCCGGCGACGTCGATGTCGGCGCAGGCCGGCGCGGCGACGGCGGACGTCCATTCGGGCCGCAGGCCCGGCACGCGGGCCTCCAGCGTATCGCGGCCGATCCGTTCGATGCTCGCCCCGCTGCCGGAGAATTCTGCAAGGAACGCGTCGACCACCGCCTCGTCATCCGACCGCGCGATGTAGAGCGCGCCGCGCGGCGAGAGAAAGCCGCGCTCGCGCAGGTAGTCCCCGGACGCGAGCGTCAGCGGCACCACCGCCGGCCCGCCGTAGCATTCGTCCCAGAATGCGGCGGAGCGGCCCGTCGCGTGGTACCCCGGCGTGGGCTCCCCCTCGGCGACGAGCACGCTGGCGTGGGGCGCGAGTTCGGCGGCGAGGCTGGCGCCCGCCATGCCGGCGCCGATCACCGCGATGTCGAAGGTTTGGGTCACTGTCTGGCAACGGTCTCGAGGAAGCGGTCGATCCGCACAAGCGCGCGGTCGCGCACTTCGTCAACCTCGCGAAGGATTTCATGGGCCGCCTCGCGCCCGAACCACACCGACTCGCACTGCCGCAGGCGTGATTCGGCACGGCGTATCGCACGAACGCTGACGAGCCGGTCGGCGCTCGTCGCCACGATCTGCACCGGGATATCGATGGCCTCGAGCGTGCCGGGGCGAGCGAGTTCCCTGATCGACTCTTGAGCGGCCGCCACCCAGCCCCAGCTGCCAGGCCCCATCGCCAGTTCCGGGCGGACGCGGCGCCAATACAGCTCGTCGGCATACCGGTCGTCGTCGTGCGTCAGCAGGTCCTGGCGAAACGCCGGCACCTCTCCGGGCTTCTCACTCCATTTCCACGCCGGGCGGCGGGGATCGCCGACGCGACACATCACGCGGACGAGGAGGACCTTGGCAGCGGAAGGCAACCACTCGGGGTGAACGTCGAGCATCGGCGCTGACAGGATGAGCGCAGCCGGCACAGGTTCGAAGCCCCGCTCGGCAAGCGCGCGCAACGCGAGATGCCCGCCCATCGAGTGGCCGACGAGCACCCTCGGCCCTTCCCGCTCCGCCGCCCACGCGCGCCACAGCGCGGCGAGGTCGCGAATCCACAACGCGAAGTCGTCGACGTGGCCGGTCACCGCGTCGTTGCCGAGCCGCCCCGAACCCGCCTGCCCGCGCCAGTCGGCCGACGTGACGCGCCAGCCGCGGCTGCGCCAGTGTTCGAAGGTCTCGAGGTACTTTTCGTAAGCGTCGCCCCGTCCGGGCATGAACAGCAGGGAGCCGCGCACGAAGCCCTCGGGCTCCTTCCAGTCGAGCCGGCGGATCGGGTAACCGTCGGGCGCGACCCAGCGCTGCTCGACCGCGCCGGGCGGCATCGCGCGGCGGTCGAAGGTCGCGGCCGTCGCCTTGGTTACTTGGCTAATTCCGGCCTCCCGCCAGTGGTTACTTTTTGGTAAGTCCTGCGCGCTAGCACGGTGCCCCCGGAGTTGCGGGGTTCCGATGCTGGACGATCCTTTCAAGTATGGCCTGCTAGTCGCCTTGGCAATCGCGCTGGTCGTGGCCGCGGTGACAGACCTGCGCAGCCGGCGCATCGGCAACTGGCTCACCGGGGCGATCGCCCTTGCCGCACCGCTGTTCTGGGTCGCCACCGGGCTCGAGCCATGGCCCGGCATCGCCCTGCAGGTCGGCGTCGCGCTTGCCACCTTCGCGGTCCTCGCCGGGCTGTTCGCCGCGGGCGCGATGGGCGGCGGCGACGTCAAGCTGCTGACCGCGCTGGCGCTGTGGATCGAGCCTTCGCTGTTCTTGAGCTTTCTTTTCGTCATGGCGCTCGTCGGGGGCGTCGTGACCATCCTGTTCGGCGCCTGGCACGTCATGCGCCGCCGGCGGGACCGCCTGGCAATCCCTTACGGAGTGGCGATCGCGCTCGCCGGGCAATGGACGCTTTTCACCATAATCAGCACCGACCTCGCTGCGCGAAGTGTTGGGTGACCCGATCTTAACCATTTGGGCCTTAAGCGGAAGAAATCGTTCCGCCCGGGACAATTAGGGGGCTTGACGCACCATGGACAGGAAGAAGCTGGTTCTGCTGCTTGGGGCGCTGATCGTCGCGATCGGCACTGCCATGGCTGCTCGGAGCATGTTCGCCGGGGCTTCCGCTCCGCAGGCGACGGCCGCGGTGGCGACCCCCGAACCCGAGGGGCCCAAGGTGCTTGTGGCAAAGCGCGCCCTGCCGATCGGCACGATCCTGACTGCCGATGCGGTCGGCTACCAGCTGTGGCCGAAGGAAATGGTCCAGGACGCCTACTTCATCGAGGGCGAGGCCGACATGTCGAAGCTGCTCGGAACGGTCGTGCGTCACCCGATCACGGCCGGCGAGCCGATCACGCGCGGCGGTCTCGTCTCGCCCGGCGATCGCGGCTTCCTCGCCGCGGCGCTCGGCCCGGGCATGCGTGCCGTGACTGTGCCGGTTTCGGCGACTACCGGTGTCGGCGGCTTCGTGTTTCCCGGAGACCGGGTCGACATGATGCTGACCCAAAGCGTCGACGCCAATGACGGCGGTCCGGCGCTCAACGCGGCCGAGACCATCATCCGCAACCTTCGCGTGCTGGCGACCGACCAGTCGACCGAAACGAGCACCGGCCCCGATGGCAAGACCGAGGTGCGCGTGGTTCGCACGGTCACGCTCGAGGTGACCCCGCGGATCGCCGAGAAGATCCAGGTCGCCTCGACCATCGGCACGCTGAGCCTCGCGCTCCGCTCGATTGCCGACAATCAGACCGAGCTTGAGCGCGCGATCGCCTCGGGTGCTGTCGATCTTCCCGACAACGCTTCACCCGAAGTCGAGGAGAAGCTGCTGCGGCAGGCCGTGGCCCGCCCGCAGGACGGTGCCACGACTTTCGTCACCGGCGGCGACGTCTCGCGCTTCCAGCGCAGCGCGCTGCCGCGGCCGACGACTGCCGCCGTGACCGCTGAGGGCAACACCGTGTCCGTGCCGACCGGGCCGGTGGTCCGCGTCACCCGCGGCAAGGACACGTCGGTCGAATCCGTTGGCCGCGGCGCCGGGGCGATCCTCGACCGCCAGGCTCAGGGCACGACCACGGTCGGGCGCGTCGCGCCGGCCGCGCTGAGCACGCTGAGGTAGACGCCGTGGGCAAGGTTCAGACCGCCACGACGGCCGCACTCGAGATGAGGGGCAAGACAATGAAGAGCCGCGTTATGAAAACCGTGCTGTGCGCCGCCTGCGCGCTCGCACCGCTCGCCGCGGTCCCGGCCGGACCGGCCGTGGCGCAGAGTTCGGTGATCAGCCCGGCCCAGGACATCGCGCTGTCGATCGGACGTGGCCAGCTGGTCACCGTTCCGGGCAACATGGCCGACGTCTTTGTCTCGAACGAAGCGGTGGCCGACGTCCAGGTCAAGTCGCAACGCCAGCTCTACGTGTTCGCCAAGGCCGGCGGCGAGACGACCGTCTACGCCAGCAA
Organism: uncultured Sphingomonadales bacterium; assembly: GCA_937898525.1. Classification (GTDB taxonomy): domain Bacteria; phylum Pseudomonadota; class Alphaproteobacteria; order Sphingomonadales; family Sphingomonadaceae; genus Croceibacterium_A. The sequence goes on along the minus strand of CALCBC010000010.1, from coordinate 28,248 downwards.
CGCCGCGGGCGACATCATCTGGTCGGCCAACGTGCGCGTCGGATCGAACCTCGACACCGTTGACCAGATGTTGGCGCTGGCGATGCCCGACGCCAAGATCAGCGTCGCCACGATGGGCACCAACACCGTACTGCTGACGGGTACGGTTGCCGCTCCCGAGGATGCCGCCGAGGCCGAACGACTGGTGCAGGCCTTCATGGGCGACGGCACGAACGTCGTCTCTCGGCTGCGCATGGCAACGCCGCTGCAGGTTAACCTGCGCGTTCGCTTCGCCGAGGTCAGCCGCTCGCTTGTCCGCTCGCTCGGTGCGAACCTCACGACTATCGACGCATCGAGCGGATTCAGGTTTGGCATCGGCCGAGGCAGGGCGCTGGCCCCCAACCAGACCTGGAGTCCGCAGGGCCCCGTCGCCGTGGGTCAGGGTGTCTCGCAGGTTACGGCGACCCTCCCCGGCGGCGCTGAGGTCACTGGACCCGCGATCAGTCCTCCACAGGGCCTGAGCTCGATCGCGGGAATGGGCCGGTTCCTTGGTCTCGATATTCTCGGGGCGCTCGACGCCGGCGAGACGATGGGCCTCGTGACGACGCTGTCCGAGCCCAATCTCACCGCGCTGTCGGGCGAGACCGCCGAATTCCTCGCTGGCGGTGAGTTTCCGATTCCGCTGAGCCAGGGACTCGGGACCACCTCGATCGAATACAAGAATTACGGCGTCAGCCTTTCCTACACGCCGACGGTCCTCGCGAACGGCCGGATCTCGATCCGCGTCCGTCCGGAGGTTTCCGAGCTTTCGACCCAGGGTGCCGTGACGCTCGGCGACTTCACGATCCCGGCCCTGACCGTTCGCCGCGCCGAGACGACCATCGAGCTCGGCTCCGGCCAGAGCTTCATGATCGCCGGCCTGCTGAGCAACAACGCGCAGAACACGATCGAGAAGACGCCGGGCGCCGGTGACCTGCCGATCCTCGGCGCGCTGTTCCGCTCGACGACCTTCCAGAAGGGTCAGACCGAGCTGGTGATCGTGGTCACGCCGTATCTCGTGAAGCCTGTCGACGACAACGACATCGTCCTGCCGACCGACGGCTTCCACGCGCCGAACGCGGCCGACCAGTTCTTCGGCAACTTCGAGCACAACGCTCCTCAGAACAGCCCGCGGCGGCCGATGCCGACCGCAGCGGACGAGGCTCCGGCTCCGCAGATTGGCCTGGCCGCCCCGTCCGGTCCGGAACTCGCAGCCGACACCCGCCGTCGTCCCGGCGAGGGCGCCCAGCGCGCTGAAGCCGCCGAACCCGGCTTCAGCTTGAAGTGAGAAAGGTGATCACGATGCGTCTTACCAGCAAAGCCGCGGTCAGCACCGCGATCGCCGTCTCTCTCGGGCTGGCCCTTGCGGGTTGCGGCGACACGCCCAACAACCGCTCGCTTTACAGCGTCAAGCAGCCCGTGGTCGAGCGCCAGACCTACACGCTCGATCTTACCGCGAGTGCTGCGGGGCTTTCGGTCCCCGAGCAGCAGCGCCTCGCGGACTGGTTCGAGACTCTCGACCTGCGCTACGGGGACAGGGTCGCGCTGGACAGCCCGCTTCCGAACGAGGCGGTGAAAGAGGACGTCGCGGCCATTGCCGGACGTCATGGCCTGCTTCTTTCCGACGGCGCCCCGCTTACCGCCGGCCAGCTGCAGCCGGGCACGGTCCGCGTGGTCGTCACGCGCAGCGTGGCCCATGTGCCTGGGTGTCCCGACTGGTCGGACAAGTTCGCGAGCAATCTCGATAACGCCACCAGCGACGGCTTCGGCTGCGCCGTCAACAGCAACCTGGCAGCAATGGTGGCCGATCCGGAGCACCTTCTGCACGGCGCCGAAGGCACCGGCGAGACCGTCGTGATGAGCTCGACGAAGGCGATTCAGACCTATCGCGAACGGGAGCTGTCCGGAACCGGCGAGCTTCAGTCCGTCAGCACGCAGAGTGGGGGTAACTGATCGATGAACGCGCCCTGGAAACCCGGTCCGCTGGGCAACCGCGACCCCTTTGCCGCCTTCATTTGCGATGAGGCCGCGCTGGACGTCCTGCGTCCGGTGGTCATCGAAATGGGCTGGCAGCCGGAGAAGTGCAACAAGGGCGGGCTGCGCAATGCGGTCCAGTCCCTGTCGATCTCGGCGAGCCCGGCCATCCTGATGGTCGACCTGTCCGAAAGCGGCGACCCGCTGAGCGACATCAACGCGCTGGCGGAAGTCTGCGAGCCGGGTACGGTCGTCATCGCGATCGGCCAGGTCAACGATGTGCGTCTCTACCGCGACCTGCTGGCGAGCGGCATCCACGACTACCTGCTCAAGCCGCTGGCGGCGAGCCAGCTGCGCGACTCGCTGACCCAGGCGCAGGCCGTGTTCATGAACCCGCGCAACAGCGACGGAGAGGCGGTCAAGAAGCATGTGGCCACGGCGGTCGTCGGCACGCGCGGCGGCGTCGGCGCCTCGACCCTGGCGACTTCGCTCGCCTGGCTGTTCAGCGCCGACCACAAGCGGCCGACCGCTCTGCTCGACCTCGACGTACACTTCGGCACCGGCGCGCTGGCGCTCGACCTCGAGCCGGGCCGCGGCCTCACCGATGCGATCGAGAACCCGAGCCGGATCGACGGCCTGTTCATCGAACGCGCGATGATCCGCGCCAACGAGTATCTCGCGATCCTCTCGGCCGAAGCGCCGATCAATTCGCCGCTGATGACCGACGGCTCGGCGTTCCTGCAGCTGGAGGAGGAATTCCGCCAGGCGTTCGAGATGACGGTGATCGACCTGCCGCGGAACATGCTGATCAACTTCCCCCACCTGCTGACCGAAGTGAACGTGGTCACGCTGGTGGCGGAAATGACGCTCGCCTCGGCGCGCGATACGATCCGGCTCCTGTCCTGGCTCAAGACCAATGCGCCGGGCGCCCAGCCGCTGGTAGTGGCGAACAAGGTCCAGACCGGCGTGACCGAGATCAGCAAGGCCGATTTCGAGGCCTCGATCGAACGCAAGATCAACTACCTGATCCCGTTCGATCAGCGCGCGGCGACCAACGCCGCCAAGCTCGGCCAGACCTTTGCCGATGCGAACCGTTCGTCGAAGGCGGGCGGCGTGATCCGCGACATCGCCAACGCGATCATCGGCGTTGGCGACGAGGAAGGTGCCGACTTGACGCAGGTTGGCACGAGCAGCTCGCTGCTCGGCAAGTTCGACCTCAAGTCGCTTCTGGCCAAGAAAGAAAAGGGCGGCACGAAGCAGTCCGAGCCGGCCGAGTAGGAATGCGCGCGGTGCGGGCCAGAGGGCCTGCGCCGGGCATACGAACGATCAGGATAGACTCTTCGGGGTCGGGACAGGGGCGACATGAACATCATCCAGCTACTGCTATTGGGCGGCGGCCTGATGACGGCCCTGTTGCTCGGCTATCTGGCGTTCATGGGCAAGTCGCCCGCCAAGGAAAGCCAGCGTCGCCTCGAATCGGTTCGCTACCGGCACTCGGAGAACACCAAGGATCGCGTTGAATCGCAGCTCAAGAAGGCGATCGCCGCGCGCAAGCCGAAGATGCACAAGATTGCCGGGGCGGGTTCGCGGGCCGAGGCCCTCGCCCTCCGGCTGCAACGGACCGGCAAGGGCTGGACGCTCAGTCAGTATGCCTATGTCTCGATCGGACTCGGGCTGGCCGTGGCCGCAGTCCTTTTCCTCCGCACTGGCGCGCTGTTCTTTTCGCTCGGCGTGGGCGTGCTGGCCGGTGCCGGCATTCCACACCTGGTGGTCAGCTACCTGATCAAGAAGCGCACCAACGATTTCAACGCGAAGTTCCCCGACGGAATCGAGCTGCTCGTCCGCGGCCTGCGCTCGGGTCTTCCCGTGGCCGAGACGCTCAGCCTCGTCGCCCAGGAAATCCCCGGGCCGGTCGGCGAGGAGTTCAAGGCTGTCGTCGAGCGGATGAAGATCGGCCGCACCATGGAGGAATCGCTCCAGGTGACAGCAGACAAGCTCGGCACCGCGGAGTTCCAGTTTTTCGTCATCACGCTGGCGATCCAGCGCGAGACGGGCGGCAACCTCGCCGAGACCCTCGGCAACCTCGCCGACGTGCTGCGCAAACGCGGCCAGATGAAGCTCAAGATCCGCGCGATGAGCTCGGAATCGAAAGCCTCGGCCTACATCGTCGGCGCGCTGCCGTTCATCGTCTTCACGATGATCTGGTGGATCAACCCGAGCTACATCGGCAAGTTCTTCGTCGACGAGCGGCTCATCGTCACCGGTCTCGGCGGCCTCGTGTGGATGGGCATCGGCGTCTTCATCATGGCCAAGATGGTCAGCTTCGAGATCTGACCGGGAGACGGAACGCACCATGATCACGCCCCCGTCCGGACCGACCCTTCTTGGCGTAGACGTCGTTCTCGTCGGCTCGATGCTCGCCGGCCTTGCCGCGGCGGCGATGGTCTTCGCCGTCTACACGGCGATCACCGTGCGCGACCCGATGGCGAAGCGCGTGAAGGCGCTCAATGCGCGCCGCGAGGAGCTCAAGGCCGGGATCATCAAGTCGGCCGGCAAGAAGCGGCAGAGCCTCGTGCGCCGCACCGAGGCGACCGACAAGATGAAGGACGCCCTGGCGAACATGAAAGTTCTCCAGGAAAGCCAGGTCAAGCAGATCCAGCAAAGGCTCGCCCAGGCCGGCTACCGCAACAAGGAGCTGGCGGTCTTCGTCATCTTCGCGCGGATGGCCCTGCCGATTGCGCTCGGCTTCATCGGCATCGTCGCGATCTACTGGCTCGAGATGTTCCCGGAATGGGGCAGCTTCAAGCGCTTTGCCGCGTTCGCCGCGCTCGTCATCGCCGGCTACAAGGGGCCCGACATCTTCCTCAAGAACAAGGCAGCCAAGCGCACCGACGCGATCCGCAAGGGCCTGCCCGATGCGCTCGACCTGCTGGTGATCTGCGCCGAGGCCGGCCTCACGGTCGACGCCTCGTTCAACCGCGTCGCCAAGGAACTCGGCCGTGCCTATCCGGAACTCGGCGACGAGTTCGCGCTGACCGCTATCGAGCTGTCGTTCCTGACCGAGCGGCGCCAGGCGTTCGAAAACTTCGCCTACCGCGTCGACCTCGACGCGGTGCGCGGGGTGGTCACCACCATGATCCAGACCGAGCGCTACGGCACCCCGCTTGCGAGCGCGCTGCGCGTGCTGTCGGCCGAGTTCCGCAACGAGCGCATGATGCGCGCCGAGGAAAAGGCCGCGCGGCTGCCGGCGATCATGACCGTGCCGCTGATCCTGTTCATCCTGCCGGTACTGTTCATCGTCATCCTCGGCCCGGCGGCGTGCGACATCAGCGACGCGTTCTCGGACGGCGGGCCGGCCAACAATTAACCTATGGGAGTTCGGGGCCCAGCGGCTCCGGAGTGCACCCCACGGGGCCGCTGTTCTACTGGACTCCGAAGTTGCCGCTGTCGATGTCGTCGGCGTCGAGGTCCTTGACCTCGCCCTTCACGCGCAGCAGCAGCGAGCGAAAGGTATCGATCTCCTCGCGCGTGAAGTTCGCGAAGAGCCGCCGCTCCATTTCGAGCGCGAGCGGCATGATCTCGTCGTGCATCCGCACACCTTCGGCGGTCAGCTCGAGCAGGTGCGAGCGGCCGTCCTGGGCGTTGGGGCGGCGGGACACGAGCTTGCGCTCCTCGAGCACCTTGCAGGCGCGATTGACGGCGACCTTGTCCATGACCGTGAGACTGGTCAGGTCGCGCTGCGTCAGCGCGCCCGAATCGCCGAGCACGGCCATAACGCGCCATTCGGGCACGCTGAGGCCGAACCTCGTGCGATATTCGAGCGCAATACGGCCGCTTACCGCGTTCGAGGTGATCGACAACTGGTAGGGCAGGAACTCTTTGAGGCGAGGGTTGTCTGTCATGACGTCGGAATGTGTTCCAGCCCGCATCGCTTTGCAAGCGGTCCCCCGCGAAGCTTGCTCAGGGTCCCTTGACGGGACGAACGAGGCGCCCGGCGACGGCGTCAAGCCGGGCCATCGCCTGCGGACTCCAGTGCTTGCGTGGAGTAACGATCGCACCGTCGAGCGCCCGATCGATCGGGCTCGGCTCACGAGTGGCCGGCAGACCGCTGGCGAAGTGACGCAGTACCTCCCGCGCCGCCTCGGCGTTGGCGCGCATGATCTCGAGAATCGCCGAGGCCTCGACCGCCTCGCCCTCGCGCCAGCAGTCGTAGTCGGTAACCATCCCGAGCAGCGCGTAGGGCAGCTCGGCCTCGCGCGCGAGCCGCGCCTCGGGCATCGCGGTCATGCCGATCACGTCGCCGCCCCACTGGCGGTAGAGCGCGCTCTCGGCCCGTGTCGAGAACTGCGGCCCCTCGATCGCGACGTAGCAGCCACCGCGATGCGCGCGCACGCCGGCCGCGCGCGCGGCCTGCGCGGCCCGGTCGGCGAGCCGCGGACAGACCGGGTCGGCCAGCCCGACGTGGGCGACGAGCCCGGGCCCGAAGAAGCTGTGCTGGCGGCCCATCGTGCGGTCGATGAACTGGTCGACCGCGACGAAATCGCCCGGAGCGAGCTCCTCCCTGAGCGAACCGACCGCGGAGATCGCCAGCACGTCGGTCACGCCGCAGCGCTTGAGCACGTCGATATTGGCCCGATAGTTGACCTGCGAGGGAGACAGCCGGTGCCCCTCTCCGTGGCGCGCGATGAACGTGAAGCGCACCCCCTCCAGCGTGCCGGTGGTCACCGGCCCCGACGGCTCTCCGAAGGCGCTCGCGATGGGAATCTGCTGCGCATCGTCGAGCGTGGCCCCTTCATAGAGCCCCGATCCGCCGATCACCCCTATGTGCCAGCCGGCCATGCGCGGACGCCGCTATTTCGGCGGCATGCGGATCGCCCCGTCGAGCCGCACGGTCTCCCCGTTGAAGTAGCCGTTCTCGAGCATCAGCATGACGAGATCGGCATACTCCGAGGGACGGCCGAGCCGCTTGGGGAAAGGCACCGCGGCGGCGAGCGATTGCTGGGCCTTCTCGGGCAGCCCGGCCAGCAGGGGCGTGTTGAAGATGCCCGGCAGGATGGTGTTGATGCGGATGCCCTCCGACATGAAATCGCGTGCGATCGGCAGGGTCATCCCGGCCACGCCCGCCTTCGATGCCGAGTAGGCTACCTGGCCGATCTGGCCATCCACCGCGGCGACCGAGGCGGTGCAGACCATCGCCCCGCGTTCGCCGTCCTCGAGCCCGTCCAGCGTCATCATCCCGGCCGCCGACTTGGCGACGCACTGGAACGTGCCGACGAGGTTGACCTTGAGCGTCTTGAGGAACAGCTCGACCGGCAGGTGGCTGATTTCTCCCGTCTCGCGGTCGCGCCTGATCGTCTTGCCGATCGTCCCGATGCCGGCGCAGCAGACCAGCACGCGCTCCTGACCGTGAGCCTCGCGCGCCCTGGCGAAACCGGCATCCACCGACGCTTCGTCCGAAACGTCGACCTTGCAGGCGATGCCGCCGATCTCCTCGGCGACCGCCCGGCCCCGCTCCTCGTTGAGGTCGAACAGCGCGACTTTCGCGCCTTTGGCCGCAAGCGCCCGGGCGCTCGCCTCGCCGAGGCCCGAAGCCCCTCCGGTGACCACGGCCGCGATCGTGGAATCGATCTTCATCTGGCAGCCTTTCCTGCTCTGCGTCCGCCTGGCCCGGACGGCCGGCGCCTCGTCCACGCGGCCCTTAGCCGCGCCCTTCGGCCGGTCAAGCCGCGACGGCCCGGGCCGACCCTTATGCACAAGATGGGTGCATTCGTTCGACAATGGCGGAGAGATGCACCAGACGCGGGCTGTGTTACGTTTACCACATGACTCGGCGAATGCCGAACCTGAATGTAATTTGAATTGAAACCAGTCCAGCCTTCCGCAAAGTTTCGACCGTTGCGCTGCTTCGGTTCGGACAAAGATCAGGCCCGACGAAGCGCCGCAACGCTAGCGGACTGCCGGCAGAGCTGGCGATAATTCGGGGGACTGGCCAGTGAAGTTCCGAACTCGTTTGAATGGCGCTGCGGCGCCTATCGCGCTGTGCGTCGCGCTAACGGCGCAACCCGTCCTGGCCCAGGACGAAGAGTCAGCGGCCGAAGTTGCCGCAGCCGCCGAGGAATCGAGCGCCCAGGAGGGCACGATCGTCGTGGTCGGTTCGCGCATCGGCCGGACCACCGCGTTCAACAGCCCCGATCCGATCACGATCATCGATCCCGAGATCGCGATCAAGGAAGGCCGGTTCGACACGGCCTCCATGCTGCAGAGCTCGCCGATCGCGGCGGGCTCCACCCAGATCACCTCCGCCCTTTCGTCGAACTTCGTGACCAACGGCGGGCCGGGCGCGCAGACCATCGACCTGCGCGGTCTCGGCGCCAACCGCACGCTCGTGCTGCTCAATGGCCGCCGCGCCGGACCGGCGGGTACGCGCGGCGCGGTCTCCTCGTTCGACCTCAACGTGCTGCCGGTGTCGCTGGCGCAGGACGTGCAGATCCTCAAGACTGGCGCCTCGTCGGTCTACGGTTCGGACGCGGTCGCCGGTGTCGTGCTCATCAACACCAAGTCGAACATCGACGGCCTGCAGATCGGCGCCAACGTCTCGGCACCGCTCGATTCCGGCGGCGAGCAGTATCGTGTCAACGCGATCTGGGGGAAGGACTTCGGCCGCGGCCACTTCCTGATCGCCGGCGACTACTCGCACACCAACGAGCTGGCGCGCGGCGACCGCAGCTATCTCGCCTGCCCGGAAGCCTACATCTTCACGCCGAGCGGCGAACGCGCCGACCTGATCGATCCACGCACCGGTACCTATCACTGCGAGGACCTGCGCTGGGGTCACGTCTGGACCTACAACCTGATCGACAACCTGCAGCTCGACGGGCCCGGCGGCCCCAACACCGGCGTCAACACCTCGCCGCGGGGCCAGACCGTGCTGATGCAGTACCAGTATCCCGGAGAGACGCTGGGCATCCCGACTTACGGCGCGCCCAGCTACCCGGGCGACTTCGGCATGCCGGCGGGCTGGTTCCCGGTCGGATACAGCCCGGAGACGACCGCGGTCCAGAACGCCTACCACCCGTTCGTCGAAGCTCAGACGATCATCCCGGAGACCGATCTCTACACGGTCTATGCCGAAGCCTCGTTCGAAGTCACCGACACGGTCGAGCTGTTCGGCGAGTTCCTCTACAACCGCCGCGAGACCTACCAGAACGGCTGGCGCCAGTTCTGGACCTTCGGCTACACGGGCGACCTCTACGGCACCGGCTCGCCCAACGGCTACAACTACTGGGGCGCGGGCTGGACCGGCGTCAATTACATTAGTCCGACGGCGATCACCGACCACTCAGACTCCAGCCAGACGGTCGACTACTATCGCGGTGTCGCGGGGCTGCGCGGCGGCTTCGGCGGGGACTCGAGCTGGCGCTGGGAAGCCTACACCCAGTACAGCCGCAGCGTCGGCCGCTACCGCACCGAGCAGATCCTCCAGGACAGTTACGACACGGGCTACTTCCAGTTCGGATCATGTGTCGGCACGGTGACCCCGGTATCGGGCAAGCAGTGCATCGACATTCCGTGGCTCGATCCGTACTTCCTCGCCGGCGACATCACTCCCGAGCAGGCCGCTTTCCTGTTCGATTGGGAAGAGGGCCGCACGCTCTACACCCAGCTGACCTTCGAAGGCTCGGTCTCGGGCGACCTGTTCGAACTCCCGGCCGGTGCCGTCTCGGCCGCGTTCGGCGCCACCCTGCGCAAGGACAAGATCGAGGACGTCCCGGGCGAGATCACCCGTGCGGGCAACGCGTGGGGCGCATCGACTTCGGGCATCACCGCCGGCGACAGCAACACTTCGGAGTTCTTCGCCGAAGTCCGCGTTCCGATCCTTGCCAACCAGCCGTTCTTCCAGGACTTCACGCTGTCCGCGGGCGGGCGCCTGACCAACGTCAGCGCTACGCGCGAATCCGACGGCGAGACGCACAAGGACAACGGCAACTTCACCTACAAGCTCGGCCTGAACTGGGAGCTCAACGACTGGTTGCGCCTCCGCGGCAGCTACGGCACCTCGTTCCGCGCGCCGGCCCTGTTCGAACAGTTCCTTGCTGACGAGACGAGCTTCCCGTCGCAGCGCGCGATCGATCCGTGCCGCCAGTGGGGCGCCGAACTCGCCGCCGGGCGCATCTCGCAGCGTATCGCCGACAACTGCGCGGCCGACGGCATTCCGGCCGACCATCCGGCAACGGGCGTTACCGCGACCGCCGTATCCCAGGGCGGCCTCGGCGTGCTCGAGTCGGAAACCTCGCGAGCATGGGTCGTCGGCGGTGTGCTCACGCCGCAGTTCGACTTCCTCGGGGACACGCGCCTCAGCATCGCGGTCGACTATTTCGACATCAAGGTCGAAGGCGAGATCGCCCAGCTCGGGGCCCGCAACATCCTGTTCGGGTGCTACAGCTCGGAGGACTTCCCGAACGATCCGCTGTGCAGCCTGTTCACGCGCGGCCAGTCGGCGGCGCCGCACAACGTCAACGAGGTGTTCGACAAGTTCATCAACATCGCCAGCCAGCGCAACAGCGGCGTCGATGTCACCGTCAACCTGCGCCAGGACCTCGGCAGCTGGGGCGCGGTGAATCTGACCGCCGACATGACCTGGCAGACGCGCGACACGATAGTGCTGCTGGACGCCTCGAGCCCCGAGTCCGACAACGGGGAGGCCGGTTCACCCAAATGGGTCGGCGATTTCCGCCTGAACTGGCAGACGCCGTTCGATGGCCTGAGCGTGTTCTACGGTGTCAACGTCATCGGCGCGACATCGAACATGGAGGACTTCCTCGAAGACAACGGCGGCGATCCGTGCATCCAGAACACCGTGGCCTACGGCACCTATTGCCCGGACCTGACGGCGCCCGCCGTGTTCTATCACAACGCCTCGCTGAGCTACGACCTCAGCGAGCACTTCACGATCACGGCCGGCGTCAGCAACATCTTCGACCGGCGTCCGCCGCGGGTTTCCGTGCTCAACGGCGCCCAGATCTCGATGCTCGGCCCGGTCGTTGCGGCGTCGCAGTACAGCTTCGTCGGGCGGCGCGCGTTCATCGACCTGAGCGTGGACTTCTGACGCCACCCCTGGCGTCGGACAAACGGAACGGGCGGCGTGGCGACATGCCGCCCGTTCTGTTATCAGCCCGGCAAGGAGCTCGTTCGCCACCCATGCCGAGAATTCTGGTGCAACGCGACACGCTCGATGCGGAGAACGCCCGTTTCGCGCAGGCACCGCTGCGGCAGCCGGTCTTCCTCAACAGCGTGCCCAAGAGCGGCAGCCACCTGTTGCGCAACATCGTGCGGATGTTCGTGCCCGTAGAGCAACAGTACGCGGCCGACTTCATCCAGTGGGCCAACCTCAAGCAGCATCTCGCGGCGTTCGACCCGCGCGCTCCCAGGCTGAGCTGGGGCCACCTGTTCCTCGCCGACGCCTCGGCGATCGAGACCGCGCCGGCGCGCCGGATATTGCTCTACCGCGACCCCTACGACTGGGTCATCGCGCGCGCGCGGTTCTTTCTTTCCGAACAGTTCTCCGGCAACGTCGAGCACTTGCGCTCGGGCGCACTCGATGCCGACGAGCTGCTGACGATGATGATCTTCGGGCTGCCGGGAAAGGCGCCCTCGCTCCACGACATCTACGAACTGAATGCCGCGGCCTGGCTCGGAGCGCGCGTCTATCCGGTCAAGTTCGAGGACCTGGTCCGGCACGTCGGCGACCTCGACAGCGACGCAGCCGAGACGTTCTTCGCCGGCCTGCTCGACGCGTGCGGGATCGACATGCCCGCGGATTGGCGCGACCGCGTGCGCACGGGCTCGGACCGCAAGCAGAGCGGAACTGCGCGCGAGAACCTCTCCGGCGTGACCCTGCCTCTGCCCGACAAGCTCGGGCCGCAGCACCGCGCGCTCGTCGACTACCACGCGCCCGGACTGCGCGCGCTGCTGGGCTACACATGAGGGGCGGGCAGTGACGATCTCGACCGATACGACGGTCGCCGGCTATCCGGCGCTCGGCCGCGCAGCCGCGCTGGCCGAGGAAGGGCGGCTCGAACAGGCGGCTCAGGTCCTGATCGGCCACTTGCGCCAGCATCCGGAAGAACCGCGCGGACTGGCCCAGCTCGGCCAGACCGCGATGCAGCTCGGCGCGCTCGGCCAGGCCGAACACTTCCTGCGCCGGGCCCTCGCTCGCGGCGAACGCAGCTTCGAGACGCGCCGGTCGCTGGCCTCATTGCTAAACCAGCAGGAGCGGCTGACCGAGGCACTCGCGGAGTTCGAGCAGCTCGAGCGCGAGCGCGACGACCCGGTCCTGCGTGCCCTGCACGCGCACATCCTCACCAAGCTGGGGCGGCACGACGAGGCGATGAAGCTCCAGGAAGCTCACGTTCGAGAGCATCCCGACAAGCCGGCCGGGTGGATCGCCTGGGGGCACAGCCTGCGCGCGGCCGGACGCGTCGACGAGGCCGTCGCGGCCTATCGCCGGGCGATCGACGTGGATTTCGAATGCGGCGAGGCGTGGTGGGGCCTTGCCAGCATAAGACGCCCGATCCTGACCGACGACGACATAGCCCGAATGCGCGAAGCGATCGCCATCGCCATCGACGAGCGCAACAGCGCCCCGTTGCACTTCGCCCTGGCCCGGGCCCTGCACGACCGGGCCCGCTACCGCGAAGCCTTCGAGCACTATTCCGAGGGCAACCGCCAGCGCGCCGAAAGCCTTCGCTACGATGCGCGCGAGCTCACCGCCGAGGTCGCCGAGATCGAGCGTACCGTCCATCCGGCGTTCATCCGCTCGCTCGATGCCGAGCCGATCGACGAGAGCATTCCGGTCTTCATCGTCAGCCTTCCGCGTTCCGGCTCCACCCTGCTCGAACAGATGCTCGCAAGCCATCCCGAGGTCGAGGCTGCCGGCGAGCTGCCCTACGCTCCGGCGATCCTCCGCACCGCCATGGAAATGGCGACCCGGCGCGGGCGAGTGACTGTGCCGCAGCTCATCGCCGGTTTGAGTCCCGAGCAGGCCGCGGCGATGGGCCGGGACTACCTCCGCCGCGCCGGCTGGCACCGCAAGACCGGCAAGCGCCTGTTCGTCGACAAGCTGCCGCACAACTGGAGCAACATCCTCTTCATCCGCCGGATTCTGCCGCAGGCCCGGTTCATCGACATCAGGCGGCACCCGATGGATTGCTGCTTCTCGAACTTCACGCAGTCGTTTTCGAGCGCGCACGCCTCGTCATTTGCGCTGCGCGACATCGGACAATGCTACGTCGACTACGTTCGCCTGATGACGCACCTCGACGCCGTAGCGCCCGGGATGGTCCATCACGTGAAATACGAGCGGCTGGTCGAGGATCCGGAACGCGAAGTCCGCGCCGCCCTCGACTACCTCGGCCTCGATTGGGACCCGGCGGTACTCGAATTCCACAAGCTCGACCGCGTCGTGCGCACGCCGAGCAGCGAACAGGTGCGCCGCCCCCTCAACCGCGACGGCATTGAGATCTGGCGCCCCTATGCCGAATGGCTCGGACCCCTGCGGGAGACTCTAGGACCGCTGGCCGACGGTTAGCCGACGACCATCTTCAGCTCCCCGTCACCCTCGTCGATCCTGACCGTGCTTCCGTCCGGAATCTCGCCGGCGAGCAGCTTGTCTGCCAGCGGGTCCTGCAGGTACCGCTGGATCGCGCGCTTCAGCGGACGCGCGCCGTAGACCGGATCGTAGCCGACCCGCCCGAGCCAGCGCTTGGCCGCATCGGTCAGGTCCAGCGTGATCTTGCGGTCCTTGAGCAAATTCTGCACCCGCGCGACCTGGATATCGACGATCGGCGCCATGTGCTCGGGCGCAAGCCGATGGAACAGGATCACTTCGTCCAGCCGGTTGAGGAACTCGGGCCGGAAGTGTGCGCGCACGACTTCCATCACCTGCGGCTCGACGTCCTCGACCTTCTGTCCCTCGTCGAGGTTCGACAGGTACTGGCTGCCGAGGTTCGAGGTCAGGATGATCAGCGTGTTGGCAAAGTTGACCATCCGCCCCTGCCCGTCGGTCAGGCGCCCGTCGTCGAGCACCTGCAGCAGCACGTTGAACACGTCGCTGTGCGCCTTCTCGACCTCGTCGAACAGCACGACCTGGTACGGCCGCCGGCGGACCGCCTCGGTCAGCACGCCGCCTTCCTCGTAGCCGACATAGCCCGGAGGGGCACCGATCAGGCGGGCGACCGAATGCTTCTCCATGAACTCCGACATGTCGATGCGGACCATCGCGGTGTCATCATCGAACAGGAACTCGGCGAGGGCCTTGGTCAGCTCGGTCTTGCCGACACCCGTCGGGCCAAGGAACAGGAATGACCCGAGGGGACGGTTCGGGTCCTGCAGGCCCGCGCGCGCCCGGCGCACGGCCTTGGAGACGGCCTCGATTGCCTGCTCCTGGCCGATCACCCGCTTGCCGATGACCTCTTCCATCTTGAGCAGCTTCTCGCGCTCGCCTTCCATCATCTTGTCGACGGGGACGCCGGTCCAGCGGCTGACCACCGCGGCGATGTCGTCGGCGGTGACTTCCTCGCGGAGCAGCGCATTCTCCTGCTGTTGCTGGGCCTCGGCGAGCTGCTTCTCAAGCTCGGGAATGCGGCCGTAGGAAAGCTCGCCGGCGCGGGCGAGGTCACCCTCGCGCTGCGCCTGTTCGAGCTCGATGCGCGCCTGGTCGAGCTGCTCCTTGATCTTGGCCTCGGCGTGGATTTTCTCGCGCTCGTTCTGCCACCTCGTGGTCAGCTCGCTCGACTGCTGCTCGAGGTTTGCAAGTTCCTGCCGCAGCGCCTCCAGCCGGTCCTTGGAGGCCTGGTCGGTCTCCTTGCCGAGCGCCTGCTCCTCGATCTTGAGCTGGATGATCCGCCGGTCGAGGGACTCGATCTCCTCCGGCTTGCTCTCGACTTCCATGCGGATGCGGCTCGCCGCCTCGTCCATGAGGTCGATCGCCTTGTCGGGCAGGAAGCGGTCGGAGATGTAGCGGTGCGACAGCTGCGCGGCAGCGACGATCGCGCCGTCGGTGATCCGCACCCCGTGGTGCAGCTCGTACTTCTCCTTGAGTCCGCGCAGGATCGAGATCGTGTCCTCGACCGTGGGCTCGTCGACGTAGACGGGCTGGAAGCGGCGCTGCAGCGCGGCGTCCTTCTCGACGTACTTCTGGTACTCGTCGAGCGTGGTTGCGCCGATGCAATGCAGCTCGCCGCGCGCGAGCGCGGGCTTGAGCAGGTTGGAAGCGTCCATCGAGCCTTCGGACGCGCCGGCGCCGACGAGCGTGTGCATCTCGTCGATGAACAGGATGATGTCACCCTCTCCGCCCTTGACCTCGTCGAGCACGGCCTTGAGCCGCTCCTCGAACTCGCCGCGGTACTTCGCACCGGCGATCAGCGCGCCCATGTCGAGCGACATCAGCCGGCGGCCCTTGAGGCTGTCGGGCACGTCGCCGTTGGCAATCCGCAGCGCCAAGCCTTCGACCACCGCGGTCTTGCCGGTCCCCGGTTCGCCGATCAGCACCGGATTGTTCTTGGTCCGCCGGGCGAGAATCTGGATCGTGCGGCGGATCTCCTCGTCGCGCCCGATCACCGGGTCGAGCTTGCCGTCGCGCGCCGCCTGCGTGAGGTCGCGCGCGTACTTCTTCATCGCGTCGTAAGCGTTTTCGGCGCTGGCACTGTCGGCGGTACGGCCGCCCGTGGTCTGCCGGATCGCTTCCTCGAGCGCCTTGGCATCGACGTTGGCCGCCTTGAGCGCCTGCCCGGCCGCAGTCGTCGTCGCGAGCGCCAGAGCCTGCAGGATGCGCTGCACCGGCACGAAGCTGTCGCCCGCCTTGGTGGCCAGCTGCTCGGCCTGGTCGAGTACGCGCACGGTGTCGTTGTCGAGACCGGGCGCCGACTGTGCCCCACTGCCCGAGACCGCCGGGATCTTGGCGAGCGCCTTGTCGACCTCGTCGGCGGCAATCTTGCCGTTGCCGCCGGCACGCTGGATCAACTGCGCCGCCATGCCCTCTTCATCCTCGAGCAGCGCCTTCAGCAGGTGCTCGGGAGTGATGCGCTGGTGGCTCAAGCGGATGGCTACCGTCTGTGCGGCCTGCAGGAAACCCTTCGCCCGGTCGGTGAACTTCTCCAGATTCATGCGGTGCCCCTCGAACTTGTCTCGCGCCTAGATGGTGTGGCCTTGGGGCAACACAAGTGGCCTAGCTCCCGGGCCGCCACTCGCGCGCCAGCAGGTCGAGCAGGCGCACGCCGTAACCCGTCGCGCCCTTCGGCGTGACCGGCCCGGCGCTGTCGGCCCACATCGTCGGCGCCATGTCGATGTGCGCCCACGGCATGTCCTCGGCGATGAACGCCTCGATGAAGTGCGCCCCCGCGCTCGCGCCCGGTGCCGGGCTGGTGCCCGAGTTCTTGACGTCGGCAATGTCGGACCTGACCGCCTTGGCGTAGTCGGGGTGCAGCGGCAGCCGCCAGACCGGCTCTCCGGCCCGTTCGGCGACCTCGGCAATCCGCTCGGCGATCGCGTCCTCGCGCGTGAACAGGCCGGCGTACTCGGGCCCCAGTGCCGAGACCGCCGCCCCCGTCAGCGTGGCAATGTCGACGATCGCAAACGGCTCCTTCCGCTCGGCGACGTATTGCACGGCGTCGGCGAGCACCAGCCGGCCCTCGGCGTCGGTATTGACGATCTCGATCGTCTTGCCGCTGATCGTACGCACCACGTCGCCGACGCGCTGGGCGTTGCCGTCGGGCATGTTCTCGGCCAGCGCGGCGACCGCGACGACATGCACGGGGGCGCGCGTGCGCGCGAGCGACAGCACTGTCCCGACGACCGCCGCCGCGCCCGACATGTCGCCCTTCATGTCCGCCATGCCCGAGCTCGTCTTGAGCGACAGTCCGCCGCTGTCGAACGTGATGCCCTTCCCCACGAGCGCCAGCGGCGGGCCATCGGCGCCGCGCCAGGTCACCAGCAGCAGGCGCGAGCCCCGCGGCGAGCCCTGCCCCACGCCGACCAACGCGCCCATCCCGAGCCGGCGCAGCTCGGCTTCGTCGAGCACCTCGATCTCGACCCCCGGGATACCCCTGAAGGCCTCTCGGGTCCGGGCGACGAAGCTTTCGGGGTAGATCACGCTTGCCGGCTCGTTGATCAGATCGCGGGCGAAGCGCACCCCTTCGGCGACCCCCTCTTGCCTCGCCCGATAGGCGGCCTCTGCAGCCGAAGCCTCTGCATGCACCAGCGTGACCGGCAGCGCGGCCGGCGGCTCGTCGACGCCGGTCTTGTAGCGGTCGAAACGGTACTGGCCGAGCCGATAGCCGAGCGCCGCGTCCGCCGCCGCCTCGGCACTGGGCAGGCCGACCACGGCGACCGGCGCCGTCTCGCCCTTGAGTTCCTGCGCGGCCTTGCCCGCCGCCTCGGCGACATCGTTCGCGGTCGGCTCCTCTCCGACGCCGACCAGCAGCAGGCGCGGCCGTTCTCCGATGCCGCGCAGCGACAGCGTCTCGCCGGCCTTGCCCTTGAACCCGGCCGCGGCAACCGCGCGCTCGATGGCCGCGCGCTCCTCCTCATCGAGCGGTAGGCCGTCCGGCAGGGTCGCCGACTGCGCGACGATCACCAGTGCGGCCTCGGGATCGGCGCGCGTCGCGAACTCGATCGGCCGTTCGGCACTGTTGCCGACGTCGCCGGGCGCGACCCCCGACCCGATCGTCGGCTGCGCAAGCGTCACACCAGCCGGAGCTGCGACAACGGCGAGAGCGAGCAACGAGGCGAGAGCGAAGCTGGAACGGGGCATCGATGACTCCTGAAAAGGGGACGCGCCTGTCTTGCGGCGTTCGCGCACGGCACGCAAGCGCGGGCGGCGGCTGCAGGCGAAGCGTCGACAGGCCTCGACCAACGGCGGACGGTGTGGCTGGCATCGCCGCGGCGGCGTGCTATTCGGTGCCGATGAAACCATTTCGCCTGATCGCGGCCGCTGCGCTCGCTCTCGCCGCCACTGTCCCACTCCAGGCCCAGCAGTCCGAGCCGGCGCCGCTGTCCGACCTCGTCGCCGAAGTCGACATTCCCTACGAAACCTTCACCCTGCCGAACGGGCTGACGACGATCGTCCACACCGACCGCAAGGCGCCGATCGTCGGGGTGACGATCTACTACCGCGTCGGCTCGAAGCATGAGCCTCGCGGGCGCACGGGCTTCGCGCACCTGTTCGAGCACCTGATGTTCGGCGGCAGCGAGAACGTCGAGAACTTCGACATCCCGCTCGAGGCCGCGGGGTCGACCAGCACCAACGGCTCGACCTGGTACGACCGCACGAACTACGTCGAGACCGTGCCGACCGGCGCGCTCGACCTCGCGCTGTTCATGGAGAGCGACCGCATGGGCCACCTGCTCGGTGCGGTCACCCAGGAAAAGCTCGACCGCCAGCGTGGCGTGGTCCAGAACGAGAAGCGCCAGGGCGACAACCAGCCCTACGGCCTCGTCGAGTACAAGCTCGGCGACGCGCTGTTCCCGATCGGCCATCCCTACCGCCATTCGACGATCGGCTCGATGGCCGACCTCGAAGCGGCCAGCATCTCAGACGTGCGCAAGTGGTTCACCGACAACTATGCGCCGAACAACGTCGTCCTCGTTCTCGCCGGCGACATCGACGCGGCGACTGCGCGGCCGATGGTCGAACGCTGGTTCGGCGACATCCCGCGCGGCCCCGAGGTCGTCCAGCCTGAGGCCGGCCCGGTCACGCTGGCCGCGCCGCTGCGCGAGGAGATGACCGACCAGGTCCCGGTCACGCGCATCCAGCGTGCGTGGACCGGCCCCGAGTGGACTCACGCCGACGCCGTGCCGCTGCAGGTCGGCATGCACGTGCTCGGCGGTCTCGCCAGTTCGCGACTCGATACCGTGCTCGTGCGCGAGGAGCAGCTCGCCGTCCGCGTCAGCGCCTACGCGCTCCAGCACGAGCAGCTGAGCATGCTGGTCGCCGAGATGGACGTCAAACCGGGCGTCGAGACCTCGGTCGCCGAAGCGCGCTTCGGCGAGGTGATCGACGGGCTGCTTGCCGAGGGCCCGACGGCTGACGAGATCACCCGCGCTGCGACCGAGATGGTCTCGCAGGAGATCGGCGCGCTCGAGCAGGTGGGCGGGTTCTACGGCAAGGGCGCCACGCTCGCCGAGGGCTGGCTCTATGCTGGCGATCCGGAGCACTACAAGCGTGCGCTCGAACAGATGGCCGCGCTGACGCCGGATCAGGTCAGGACCGCGCTGCAGCGCTGGCTCGGCCGCCCGGCCTATACCCTCGCCGTGGTTCCCGGCGAGCGCACCGAGGACGGTGCGCTGATGGGCGGCTGGGGCGACGAGGGCACCGTTCCGCCACCTCCGCCGGACGCGCGCGAGCCCGCCCCGCCGCTGCCGCCGGGGCCGAAGCGCGAGGCGCCGCAAGTCGCCTCCGTCGGCGAGCTGACCTTCCCCGAGGTCGAGCACGCGACGCTGTCGAATGGCATCCCGGTCGCCCTCGCTCGCCGCACGGCGATTCCCAAGGTCTCGATCGCCCTCGCTTTCGACGCGGGCGACGCCGCCGACGGCGGCGCCCGGGCCGGCACCCAGTCGCTGATGATGGAGCTGCTCGCCGAGGGCACCAAGACCCGCTCGGCGATGGACATCGCCATCGAGAAGGAGCGGCTCGGCGCGCAGATCTCGACCGGCACCAGGACCGACGTCAACAGCGTGGCCATGACCGCCCTGACGGCCAACCTGGCTCCGTCGCTCGAGCTGATGGCCGACATCGTCCGCAACCCGGCGTTCGCCCCCTCCGAGGTCGCGCGGGTCAAGGATCAGCGACTGGCCGAGATCGCGCAGGAACAGGCCGATCCGATGGGCCTCGCCTACCGCGCGGTCGGGCCGCTGATCTATGGCGAGGCGCATCCCTACGGCTCGGTCGGCGCGACCGGGAAGCCGGAGGCGATCGAGTCGCTGACGCCCGAGGCACTGGCGGAGCAGCACCGCACGTGGATGCGCCCCGACACTGCGCGTTTCACGGTGGTCGGGGATGTCACCATGGCCGAGCTGCTGCCCGCGCTGGAGGCCGCGTTCGGCGACTGGCGCGCCCCGGCGACGCCGAGGCCGGTCAAGGACATCGCCGTCCCGACGCCGCCGGCCCGCCAGCGGCTGGTGGTGATCGACCGGCCGAACTCGCCGCAGTCGGTGCTGATGCTCGCTCGCGTGCTGCCGGTCGAGGGCAAGGTGCCCGAGGCGCTCGACCTCGCCAACGAGGTCATCGGCAACGGCTTCCTCTCGCGGCTCAACCTGAACCTGCGCGAGGAGAAGGGCTGGACTTACGGCATCCGCAGCTCGCTGCCGGTCAGGGTCGGCCCTCGCGCGCTGACCGTGCTGACCCCGGTGCAATCCGACCGCACCGCGGACTCGATCCGCCTGATTCTCGACGAGATGAAGGCCTTCGCCACCGACAGGGGTGTCGACGAGACCGAGCTGCAGCGCGTCACCGACGGCAACATCCGCGGCCTGCCGAACAGCTTCCAGACCAACAGCCAGGTCCTCTCGGCGATGCTCGACAACCAGCTGCTCGGGCGCCCCGACGATTACCAGGCGCAGCTCCCGGAGATCTATCGCAGCATCGACGCCGCACAGATCGACGCCGCCGCGCGCCAGTACCTCGTGCCGGACGACCTTGCGATCGTCGTGGTCGGCGACCGCCGCCAGATCGACGACCAGCTCGCCACGCTCGGCATGGAGATCGAGTACCTCGACGCCGACGCGCTCTGACGCCTTCCCATCCCGCGCCGCCGTGCTAACAACGGCGGTGCGGGCCGGCGCGACGCCCGCTCAGGCGCTTGCCGCCCAAGCTCCGCTCCAGCATGGGCCGTGCACCCCGCGCGCCCGGGCAAGGAGCTTGTATGTCGTCGACCGAACCCGCCCCGCCCCGTCTCTCGCTCGCCGCGCTGTTCGCGAAGTTCCTCCGCTTCGGCTGTCTCGCCTTCGGCGGCCCGATCGCGCAGATCGCGATGATCCGCCAGGCGCTCGTCGACGAGGAGCGATGGATCGACTCCACGCGCTTCAACCGCCTGCTCGCAGTGATGCAGGTGCTCCCCGGGCCCGAGGCGACCGAGCTGTCCGTGCATCTCGGCATGGTCGCGCGCGGTCGGCTCGGCGGGCTGCTCGCCGGGCTCGGCTTCGTCCTGCCCGGTTTCCTCGCGATGCTCGCCTGCGCCTGGGCTTATGTCGCGTTCGTCGCCGGGCGGCCCGAGCTCGCCGGGGTGCTGCTCGGGGTGCAGGTCGCGGTCCTGGCGGTGATCGCCCGCTCCGTTCAGCGGATCGGCGAGCACATCCTGACCGGTTGGCTGCTCGCCGCGATCGCCCTGCTCGCCGCCGCCGCGACGCTCGCCGGCGTGCCGTTCTGGGCCCCGCTCGTCGCCGGTGCCTTCGCCTACAGCCGTGCGGCGGAAAAGCCTGCCGCGGGTCTCGCGCTGGCGACGGTCATCATCCTCGCCGCCTACCTCCTGCTGCCCGAGGGGGACGCCGCGCCGCTGCTTGCGGGAGCCGCGGCGGGCGAAACCGCCACGGCAGCGGCCCTGTTCGTCACCGGGCTAAAGGGCGGCCTGCTCACCTTCGGCGGCGCCTACACCGCGATCCCCTTCGTCCGCGCCGATACCGTCGGCCGCGGCTGGCTCGGCGACGGGGCGTTCCTTGACGGCATCGCCATCGGCAACCTGCTGCCCGCGCCGCTGGTGATCTTCGCCACGTTCGTCGGCTACGTCGCCGGCGGCCTCCCGGGCGCGCTCGCGGCCACCGCGGGCATGTTCCTCCCCGCGTTTGCCTTCTCGCTGGTGTTCTTCGAACGCCTCGAGGCGGTCGTCGAGCACCCGCGACTGCACCGCACGCTCGACGGCGTCGCCGCCGCAGCGGTCGGGATCATTGCCGCGACGCTGGTCCAGCTCGGCCTCGCCGCTGCCGAGCGCGTCGAGACGCCGTTGCTCGCGCTGGCGATCCTGGTGCCTGCTGCGCTCGCGGCGTGGCTCGTCAGGGGCAAGTGGATCACGCCGGCCATCGTCGCTGCCGGGGCGCTGGCGGGAGCCGTGTTGCTCGGCTGATCCTTCAGAAGCCGCTGCGCCGGTTCGGCTCGCGCAAGGTTGCCAGGTAGGCCGCGATTCGTTCGGCATCGCGAGGCTCGAGCGTGAAGTTCATCTCGGCGGGATAGTTGTGGGCATTGCGCAACCACACGGCGAGCGTGTTGCGCGTCAGCCCGGGCCGGTTCACCAGCGTGGCAAACGCCGGTGCGGCGCGCATGGGCGAAACGCTGCGTCGTTCGACAGCATGACAGGCACCGCAGGCCGACTTCGCCAGGGCCTCGCCCGGATGCACTTGCGGCCCCGCGCCGCGCTCCGGCGCGGCTGCAGGCTGGCATGCGGCAGCCAGCAGCAAGAGTCCGATCGGTCCGGGCAGGCCGGCGAGACGGGAATGGTCGGGCATCGCAGATTTCCGATCTGACGGGACTACCAGTGCAACCGCGCTGCGCCGTGCGGGTTTCCGACGCATCGCTCAGAACTTCCCGCGCATGGCCTGGTAAGCCGCCGCCGCGACCGTGTTGGCGAGGTTGAGCGAGCGGATCACGTCCGAGCGCATCGGCAGGCGGAACTGCCGCCCCGGCCAGGCGCGCCAGATCGCCTCGGGGATGCCCTTCGTCTCCTGCCCGAACACGAGGATCGCGTCCTCGGGGTAGTCCGGCTCGTAGAACGAACGCGCCCCGTGCTCCTCGAACAGGAACAGCTGGTCCTCGCGCGGCCGCCGCTCCTCCACGAATGCGTCCCAGCTCGCGAACTCGCTCAGCCGCACGTGCGGCCAGTAATCGAGCCCCGAGCGCTTCACGCGCGCGTCGGTGATCGTGAACCCGAGCGGGTGGATCAGCACCAGCTCGGCATCGAGCGCCACGCAGGTGCGGCCGACCGCGCCGGTGTTGCCCGGGATTTCGGGCTGGACGAGGACGATCGACAGAGGCACCGCGGCCCCTATCCCAGCTTCGCCCGCAGCACCTCGTTCACTACCTGCGGGTTGGCCTTGCCCTGCATCGCCTTCATCGTCTGCCCGACGAAGAACCCGAACAGCGCCTGCTTGCCGGCCTTGTATTCGGCGACCTTGTCGGCGTTGTCGGCCAGTACCTTGTCGACTGCGGCCTCGATCGCCCCGCTGTCGCTTTCCTGCTTCAATCCCTCGCGCTCGACGATCGTGCTGGCGGATTCGCCGGTCTCGAGCATCGTCTCGAGCACCTGCTTGGCAATCGAGCCGGAAATGGTTCCCTTGCCGACCAGCGCCAGCAGCTCGGCCGCCTGCGCGTGCCCGACCGGGCTGTCGGCCAGCTCCCTGCCGATCTTGTTGAGCGCGCCGAAGAACTCGGAGATCAGCCAGTTCGACGCCTGCCTGGCGACTTCGGCCGGGGTCTTGCCCTGCGCCGTCGCGGTCTCCAGCAGCAGTGCCTCGAACCAGCGCGCAGTCTCGACCTCGGCGGTCAGCACGCCGGCGTTGTAGGCGCTGAGCCCGAGTTCCTCGATGTAACGCCGCCGCTTGGCGTCGGGCAGCTCGGGCAGGCTCTCGCGGCATTCGTCGAGGAACGCGTCGTCGAGCTCGAGCGGCAGCAGGTCGGGATCGGGGAAATAGCGGTAGTCGTGCGCGTCTTCCTTGCTGCGCATCGACCGCGTCGTCCCGGTGTTCGGGTCGAACAGGCGTGTCTCCTGCACCACCTCGCCGCCGTCCTCGAGCAGTTCGACCTGGCGGCGCGCCTCGTGCTCGATCGCCTGCATCACGAAACGCACCGAGTTGACGTTCTTGGTCTCGGTCCGCGTGCCGAATTCCTCGCCGGGCCGGCGCACCGAAACGTTGACGTCGGCGCGCATCGAGCCCTCTTCCATGTTTCCGTCGCACGAACCGACGTAGCGCAGGATCGAGCGCAGCTTGCGCAGGTAGGCGCCCGCCTCGGCCGGCGAGCGCATGTCGGGCCGGCTGACGATCTCCATCAGCGCCACGCCCGATCGGTTGAGGTCGACGTAGGACATGCTCGGGTGCTGGTCGTGCATCAGCTTGCCCGCGTCCTGCTCGACGTGGATCCGCTCGATGCCGATCCACTTGTCCTCGGGGATGCCGGCTTTCTCGTCGGCCTCGATCAGCAGCCGCCCCTCGCCGACCAGCGGATGGTAGAGCTGGCTGATCTGGTAGCCCTGCGGCAGGTCGGCGTAGAAGTAGTTCTTGCGGTCGAACCGGCTCCACTTGTTGATCTGCGCCTCGATCGCGAGGCCCGTCCGCACGGCCTGCCGGATGCACTCGCGGTTCGGAACCGGCAGCATCCCCGGCATCGCGGCGTCGACCAGGCTGACCTGCGTGTTCGGCTCGGCCCCGAACGCGGTCGAGGCGCTCGAGAACAGCTTGGCCTTGCTGGTGACCTGCGCGTGGACCTCGAGGCCGATCACGACCTCCCAGTCGCCGGTTGCGCCGCGGATGCGATAGGTGGAGTCAGTCATGCCCCTGCCGATAGTGGCGGGCGGCCCGGGTGAAAAGTCCCGCTTGCGAATTCCGCTCACCAGGAGAACCGGCCGATCCGGGCGCCCTCCCCTCGCCGCCACGCGAACCTTCCATCCCGGTCACCCTGAACGCGTTTCAGGGCCATCGCGCCACAGGCGATGAGCCCGGTGTTGCGCGCGGCCTGCCAGCATGCGCCGGAACTACCCTCTCGGCGAGGTCACGCGCGGGAAAGGGCGCAGCGCGGGGCGCATGGGTCCTGAACCACGTTGGCGCGACGATTGGCAGGACGGACCGCGCCCTCGAGTGACTGTTCCTGTTTACGCACGGTCATCGGCGCACTGGCGGGCCCGCCCGCGGCTCGGTCAGTGCCTGATCTGCGTCATGCGGTCGACGTAGGCGATCCCGATCGCGGAGGCGATGAAGGCCATGTGGATGATCGTCTGCCACATCACCCCGGCCTCGGTCACCCGCGCGCCCGGCGTGCCGATCGCGCTCGCCTCGATGAAGGTGCGCAGCAGGTGGATCGACGAGATGCCGATGATCGCCATCGCCAGCTTGACCTTGAGCACCCCGGCGTTGACGTGGCTCAGCCACTCGGGCTGGTCGGGATGTCCCTGGAGGCCGAGCCGCGAGACGAAAGTCTCGTAACCGCCGACGATGACCATCACCAGCAGGTTGGAGATCATCACCACGTCGATCAGCCCGAGCACGACGAGCATGATCTCCTGCTCGCCGAAGTCGCCGGCATGGAGCACGAGGTGCCACAGCTCGGTCAGGAACAGGTAGACGTAGACGCACTGGGCAACGATCAGCCCGATGTAGAGCGGAAGCTGCAGCCAGCGCGAACTGAAGATCAGCAACGGCAGGGGCTTGAGCCGCCCCGGCGCGTCCAGCGGATCGGTCGCCATCTTACCACCACTTCTCCGGCTTCGCCGCGAACCCGGCGCGCTGCTCGATCGCCAGCGCCGCGTCGAGCACGCCCTGCTCGTCGAACGCCTTGCCGATCACCTGCAGCCCGAGCGGCAGGCCCTCGGAGTTCAGCCCGGCGGGCACGCTCATCGCCGGCAGGCCGGCGAGGCTGGCGGGGACGGAGAACACGTCGTTGAGGTACATCGACAGCGGATCGTCCAGCTTGTCACCAAGCGCGAAGGCGGCGGTCGGCGTCGTTGGCGCTAGCAGCAGGTCGCACTGCCCCCACGCCTGCTCGAAATCGCGCGCGATCAGCGCGCGGACCTTCTGCGCCTGGGTGTAGTAGGCGTCGTAGAACCCGGCCGAGAGTACGTAGGTGCCGATCAGGATGCGGCGCTTGACCTCGTCGCCGAACCCGGCAGCGCGGGTCGCCGCATACATCTCCTGGAGGTTGGCGCCCTCGGGCAGCTCGCGCAGGCCGTAGCGCACGCCGTCATAGCGGGCGAGGTTGCTCGACGCTTCGGCGGGCGCGACGATGTAATAGGCGGGCAGCGCGTACTTGGTGTGCGGCAGGCTGACGTCGACCACCTCGGCGCCCGCGTCCCTGAGCCAGGCGATACC
This sequence comes from uncultured Sphingomonadales bacterium, assembly GCA_937898525.1. Lineage (GTDB taxonomy): Bacteria > Pseudomonadota > Alphaproteobacteria > Sphingomonadales > Sphingomonadaceae > Croceibacterium_A. Next base: position 2,196 of record CALCBC010000010.1, on the reverse strand, counting down.
CTGGTCCCACGACTTGAGGATCTCCTCGTCGGTCCCCTCCATGCGGTATTCGCGCGGGATACCGACCTTCTTCCCGCGCAGGTCAGGGTTCAGCGACGCCGCCCACTCGGGTACCGGCATATCGAGGCTGGTCGAATCCTTCGGGTCGAACCCGGCCATCGCTTCGAGCATGATCGCGCAGTCCTCGACCGAGCGCGCCATCGGCCCGGCCTGGTCGAGCGACGAGGCGAAGGCGACGATGCCCCAGCGGCTGCAGCGGCCGTAAGTCGGCTTGATGCCCGAGATGCCGGTGAACGCGGCCGGCTGGCGGATGGAGCCGCCGGTGTCGGTCCCGGTCGCCGCCGGGCACAGACGCGCCGCGACCGCTGCCGAGCTGCCGCCCGAGGAGCCGCCCGGCGCGAGCGCCGCATTGCCCCCGTCGTTGCGCCGCCACGGGCTGATCACGTTGCCGAAGTACGAAGTCTCGTTCGACGAGCCCATCGCGAACTGGTCGAGGTTGAGCTTGCCGAGCATCCCCGCGCCGGCATCCCACAGCTTCTGGCTGACGGTGCTCTCGTACTGCGGCACGAAGCCTTCGAGGATATGACTGGCCGCGGTGGTCTGCACGCCCTTGGTGGCGAACAGGTCCTTCATCCCGATCGGCACGCCGGCCATCTCGCCGAGCGGCTTGCCCGCGGCACGGTCGGCATCGACCTTCTCGGCCGCCTCGAGCGCCTTCTCGGGCGTGGCGACGATGAACGCGTTGAGCTTGGCGGCCGCGGCGACGGCGGCGTTGAATGCCTCGGCCACCTCGCGCGCGGTGAAGTCCCCTGCGGCAACCCCGTCGCGGATCGCCTTGACGCCGAGTTCGGTCAGATCGCTCACAGGTCCACCCCCGTCATCCCGGCGAAAGCCGGGATCGCATGCAACTGGGCGCGCCGCTCGCGGCACGAGGTTCCGGCTTTTGCCGGGGTGACGACGGAAGGGGCCACCATCACTCGATCACCTTCGGCACGCCGAAGAACCCATGCTCGGCCGCCGGCGCGTTGGCCAGCACGGCGTCGCGCACGCCGCCGCCGGTCAGCGGGTCGGCGTCGACCACGTCGTCGCGCAGCCTGAGCTTCTGCGGGATCACCGCGGTCATCGGCTCGACCCCGGTGCAATCGACCTCGCCGAGCTGCTCGACCCAGCCGAGGATGGCGTTCAATTCGGGCACCATCCGGTCGAGCTCGTCCTCGCCCATCCGGATGCGCGCCAGCGAGGCGATCTTCGCCACGGTTTCGCGGGTGACTGACATGCGCGCGGCGTTAGCGGGGCGGTGCCTCGCCTTCAAGCGCGTCGAGCGGTGGCCCGACCGGCTTTCCGTCGACGAAGATGTAGCGCGTCGGCACTTCGCGAATCTCGACCACGGTTCCGTCCCGAATCGGCAAGGCTGCTGCCGCCACTTCGGGCTCTTCCACGCCGGCGCCTTCGCCGCCGAACGTGATGACCTGGTAGCCGCTGCTCTGCACGATCGCCACGCGCCGCCGTCCCCGCTGCTCGCCGAGATCGAGCGCCACGCACGCATCCTGACACTGCCAGGGATTGGCGCGTAAATGGTCAACCACCAGGCGCTTCAGCTGGGGATCGTCGGGCTGCACGCGCACGTCGATCTCGTCCGCCGCGCGTGCAGGTCGCGCGAAACCGTACGACCGCTGCGTCTGTGCGAGCGCCGCCTGCGCCAGTTCGGCCACTTTGGCGTTGTCGCCGTCTGCCATGCGCCGGAGCGCGCGCAGGCCCGCCTCGCCAAAATCCCACTTCAAGGCAGCGTAGTCGAAATCCTCCACGCTCACTTTGCCGCTTTCGAGCCGCGCCAGCTGGTTGCGCGTCGAGATCGCGCCGAAGTCGAGCACCGGCAGTGCCAGCAGTATCGCCAGCGCACAGACGACGAGTCCGAGGTGGAACGTCGCTTCGCGCAACCGCTGCGGCCACTCGCCCTTGCGCCCGCGTAGCAGCGAAGCCCAGTAACCGACCCCGCAGACGCATGCGACGACGATCGCCACCAGCCCCCACAGCCGCTCTGGCGCGAGGCCGTACTGGTCGAGCCGCACGCCCATCGAGACCGACGCGAATACCGCCAGCGGCAGGATCGTCGCCGCCAGCACCCATGCGGCGATCCGCAGCGCGCGCGATCCGCTCATCGCCTCGTTGGCCCCGCGCAGCACCGCGTTGGTCAGC